>NZ_RQVN01000006.1 GCF_003992135.1 Veillonella sp. VA142
ATGGTGTAGATTTATCTTGATTTTTAATTACGCTTATGTTTAGCTATTTTTTATGACAAATTAATTTGTGTTTGACACCCCTATTTTTTTGTATATTTAAGCTTATACTACATCACACATTTTATATCTATTGTTTACATTTCCTTTTATAGATTTGTATTATTTATCAAAAAGAGAAAGTTAATGATTTACAATAACTTTCTCTTTCCAGCTAATCTATGTAATGTAGTCCCAAGTATATTGTTTCGATGTAACTACACGTTATTTATAGTATATGTTTATTTATTCTACTAAATCAATTTAGCTACATCATTTAGGTTTTCAGCCATTGTAGGATGTGTAAAGATTTGGTCACGTAAATACGTATACTTAATATCGTTATCCATCGCCATTTTAATGATATTAATTAACTCTTCAGAGTTTTTACCAAATAAAGTAGCTCCTAGGATTAGACCAGTATCTTTGTTGACGGTTAATTTAAATACACCACGTGGATCTTGGTTTACTGCATGACGTGGCATATTGTTAACTGGTAATGTCGCTGTCACTGCATTTAGATATTGAGCTTTCGCTTCTTCTTCATGTAAACCTACATGGGATAAAGCAGGTGTAATGAAAGTAGAATATGGCACGTGCGCGCGGTTGCCTAATGTATAGCTTTCATCACCATGTAATACGCGATTTACAATACGGAAATCATCTAGAGATACATACGTAAATTGTTGCCCTCCGTTTACATCTCCAACAGCGAACACGTTAGGAACAGCCGTCATCAATGTTTCATTTGTTACGATGGAACCATTAGGACGTACTTGAATATCTGTATTTTCTAAACCAAGTCCTTCTGTATTTGCTTTGCGACCTGTAGCATGTAACAACGCATCGAAAGCAAACTCTTCTCCACTTTCAGTCACTACTACCACAGTATCACCTACGTTTTTAATTTCTTTTGTGACAGCATTGAAATGGAAATGTACACCATCTTCTTCTAAATATTGTTGCGCTAATGCAGCTACATCTGCATCTTCGCGTTTTAATATTCTGTCGCCGCTTTCAAAGGCAGTTACTTCAGCACCTAACCGTGCATATAGGTTAGCAAACTCAATACCAATATTACCGCAACCGATGATACCTAAACGTTTTGGTAATGTAGGCAACGCTTGTAATTCAGTACTGTTATATACAAATTTAGACGTAGATAGCCCTGGGATTGGAAGTACTACATTGGTAGCCCCTGTATTAATGATGATAATCTCAGCCGTCAATGTTTCCACACCGTCTGCTGTAGTTACTTCTACTTCTTTATTGGAAGTAAATTTACCATGACCAGTGTAAACTGTTACATTTGGATTAGATGTTAACATATTTAAGTTTTTTGCATTTAGCTTCCCTACTACTGTATCACGAGTCGCTTTAGCCGCTTCGTAGCTTTTACCTTTATCAGCACCTACGATCATCGTTTTTGTAGGGATACACCCGATATTGATACATGTACCACCATACATAGCTGGATCTTGTTCAATTAAAGCTACTTGTTTTCCTTCTTTGCCAAATGTGGCAGCTAATGTTTTACCAGCTTTACCAAAGCCGATAACTAGTAAATCATATTGTTTCATTATAGTCTCCCTTTTGTTAATTTACATGAATAAAAGTATATTATATATTTCAGTGTTAATACAACATTGTTCTTATTGTATACCCATTTACTAGGATTTTCAATACTATATATCACAAATATTTTTTCAAACTCTATATTTTCAAAATTTTTTTAACCAACAGCACTTAAGTACTACATTTTAATATATCTACATTCACAAAAAATATCATAAATTTGCCTATTATTTATGAATACTAGCCCTGTTCGATTGTATACTCCTTACGCAAAACTAGCACTTTCACAAGAAAAGTGCTAGTCCATTGTTCCAAATCTATAGCACTCCCAGGTATAAGGCCTATTCTACAATTTTCGCTTGTAAATATTGTTTTACAAATGTTGGCAATACGAATGCAGATTTTTGAATGCCATAGTTATAGTATTTAGTTGTAAAATCTTGGGCACGATTTGGATCCCATTCTAATGGGTCGTATTTCTTAGATCCCATAGTAAAGCAATGCATACCTGTTGGATATAACGGAATGAATGCTGTATAGAGGCGAGTCACAGGGAAATGTTTATTCACGTAGTAAAATACATCCGATACTAATTGTTGATGCATCACAGGGGATTCTGTTTGTTGTACAAATAAACCATCTTCCTTCAAAGCCCGATATGTATTTTTATAAAATTCTTCCGTAAATAACCCTTCACCAGGCCCGATTGGATCAGAGCAGTCTACGATAATCACATCATAGAAATTTTCTTTTTCCGCTACATGTCCAATACCGTCACCAATGGTTACCGTCAATTTTGGATCTTGACGAACCATAGCGTCAGCAATTGATGGCAAATATTGTTTTGCCAACTCCACCACTTTACCATCGATTTCTACCATTGTCACTGTTTCTACACAGCTATGGCGTACACATTCTCTAGCCACGCCACCATCACCACCACCGATAATCAATACATGCTTAGGATTTGGATGCAGGAACAACGGAATATGACTCATCATTTCATGATACACAAATTCTTCTCGTTCTGATGTTTGAAACACACCATCCAACACAAGCATATTACCGTATTCTAAACTATGAGCGACTTCTATGGTTTGAAAGTCGGATTTTCCAGAATATAAAATTTCATCCACTTCTGCGCATAATGCAAGATGAGGGGACTGTAATTCTTTAATCCATTGTGTCATTTCTTACTCCTCACATTGTGACTGGATGTATAAAAAAGCTCCACCCAGTAAATTATCTCGTAACCAACGGCGTAACGAAAAAGTTCGTTCCATACCTTCATCATAGACAACACATCGCGTATCATCATGATTAACTTGCATGGATACGATAGGAACCCAATGCCAGGTGGACAACCCTTCCTCTTTCCCACGATGGCGATTCAAAAATGCGACAGGACAATTTTGTTCCAATCCACGTTGAATAAAGGCTGTTACTTCTTCCACCGTATAAGGGCTTCCTTTCAAAGGAAAAATCGGCAGTCGTTTTACCCTATAGGACAGGTTATTATCATCCATATATTGGTTGACCCCTTGTTCCCACCAAGTACTTTTATAAAGTCCCCCTCCATAGCGAGGGCGCACGTATTCCCATACTTGGTTCATACGATCTAAAGCTTGGTCTCCATCTACAGTAGTCTCAACAGGTAAATGTCCATCTCGGAAAAGGACATAGGAAATGACCTGCGCCGCTGTGGTTGGACCACAGCCTGCTAAACGTTTCCACGCATCTTCATACCATTCTTGGTCATACCCATAGGAAAAATTCCCATCCTTTTTCACTTGCAACCATTCAGGATGTTCCACCCGATAGCGCTTAATACCTGCCATTACTCTTCTACTACCTCAACAGTTTGCATGCGGTCACCTTGTTGGATTTTATCTACTACATCCATACCTTCGATAACTTGGCCGAATACAGTATGAACACCATCTAAATGAGGTTGTGGTTCATACACGATAAAGAATTGGCTACCACCTGTATTAGGACCACGATGTGCCATAGATAAAGCCCCACGGACATGTTTATGTGGATTGCCTTTAGTTTCGCAAGGGATTGTATAGCCAGGGCCACCAACACCAGTACCCATCGGGCAACCACCTTGTGCTACGAAACCAGGGATGACACGATGGAATTTCAAAGTATCATAGAAACCTTCTTTAATCAATTTGACAAAGTTAGCTACTGTGCCAGGAGCTTCATTTTCAAATAATTCGATAACAATGTCACCGTATTCCATATGAATAATTGCTTTTTTCATTATTGTACCTCCAAAAAAGTTCTAATCACGTGACCCGCCAAATGCAATCCTGCTACAGACGGAACAAAGCCGCAGGAACCTGGACTTCTAGAATCGTCATCTCGGTTCGGTGTCATCGGTTGCTCTGTAGAAAATAATACAGTTTGCTTTTTAATACCACGACGACGCAATTCTTTACGCATCACCTTCGCCAATGGACATGTATGGGTCTTATTAATATCTGTAATCTTCAATTGGTCTGGCCACATTTTGTTGCCTGTGCCCATAGAAGATATACATGGTATATGACTATTATAACACGTTTCGATGATCGATAGTTTAGCACTTACCATATCGATGGCATCAATCACAAAATCTGGCGCAATATCCGTAATGAAAGTAGGATGACTTTCACCGGTATACACCATATCATAGGCCTCAATATGCAAGTTAGGGTTAATTGCCAATGCTCTCTCTTTTGCCATCTCTACCTTACGCTGACCTACGGTGCTAGGCAAGGCGATGAGTTGACGATTGATATTGCTCACTGTCACTTGGTCACCATCGACAATAACAATATGACCAACACCTGAACGTACTAACGCTTCTAAGGCAAAAGAGCCAACACCACCGCATCCAAATAGTAAGACCTTCTTACCTTGCAACATTTTAATTTTTTCTTCCCCTACTAACCATTGTAGGCGAGTTAACATATGCTCCATACTAATAGGCTCCTGCTGGGATAATTTCAGTCCAATATCCATCTGGATCAGCAATGAAATAAATGCCCATTGCTTCATTCTCATAGACAACGCAGTTCATGGCCTTATGTTTTGCTAACGCGCCTGCATAATCATCTACATAAAATGCCACATGAAATTCATTGTCCCCTAAATTGTATGGTTTATCCCAATCTCGTAACCACGTTAACTCTAAACGATGCGGATTGGTACCATCCCCTAAATAGACGATTTTAAAAGTTCCATCTTCTCCATCGATATGACCGACTTCTTCTAACCCTAATGCCTCTTTGTAAAAGAATAAACTTTTATCCAAATCTTTCACATTAATATTATTATGAGCAAAGCTAAATTTCATACTTCCTCCTTAATTCCTATTGAATAACAGTACTATTCTAACATAGGTACTACGGGAATACAATCACTGTACTTGAAAGTAAGCCCTGCTCCCCTCATCAGTTTTTGTCACCACCAAGTGTGCACCAATTTGTTGTTGTAGTTCCGGTACATGAGATATAATTCCTACCAACCTTCCTTCAGATTGTAATGCCACTAGCGTTTCCATTGCCACATCCAATGTATCTGGATCCAAAGTACCAAAACCTTCATCAATAAACATAGTATCTAGATGAATACCCCCTGCATAAGATTGGATGACATCTGCCAAGCCCATGGCAAGTCCTAAGGATGCCAAGAAAGTTTCTCCTCCAGACAACGTATTGGCAGGGCGACTCGCTCCCGTATAGGCATCAAAAACAGCAATATCTAGGCCTCGTGCACCACGGCCACCTTCTTCTAAGGACCGTTCCAATCGATAGCGACCACGGCTCATATCATGAAGTCGCAAATTCGCCGCACTTAACACTTCTTCTAGGATAGCGCCCAGCACATACCGTTCAAAGCTAATACCCTTCATGCCCGAATCACCGCCATTGGCTAAATCGGCTAAGCCGAAGATAAATGCCCGACGGTCCGACAACTCTTTAGTGTCCGCTTCTAACTTGGAAATCTCTTGGATAGTTTTTTCCTTGGCAGTCACTTGTGATTTCAAGGTACCAATAACTTCCCCTAGATTTTTCAATTCTTGTTGTAAACCGTCAACCAATTCTTTATTTATTTCCTTTGGTACTGTGGCATAACTAGCTAAATCATTTTTCACTTCTTCTAACAGGGAGTTTAACCGTAATGTTTCATTGTTATACGCACTAAACGCATCTTTCCATGCTGGCAATGTATCAAATGCATGAGATTCCTGTTTAAATGTATCTATGGTAAGAGATTCTGCCGCTAACACTTGTTGAATATCCTTACTCAAGCTTTCTATATCCTGTGATATGCGTACTTGTTGTTCTTTTAGAGCGCCTATTTCTGCGGTGAATTCAGCCTGTTTTGCTTGACTCATTTGTCGCTCTTCTTCTACCGCTTTACGGTCCGCTTCATACTGTTTCAATGAATCTGCTAACTCTATCATCTCCATCAGGTACGTATCCACCGTAAAAGGAGCTATACTCTTTTCAATACGATGTATTTCTGATGTTAAATACTGAACATCTTGATTCATAGTCTCTATTTGACCTGCTAAGGTTATCAGTTCCAGTTGTTTGGCATGAAAGTCAGATTCTTCTGCTTGCAATGCTGTTTGTAATGTACTATTTTTTGTTTCTAACTCTATTTTATCCTTTTCTGCATGAACTAACTCTTTTTGTATCTCTTTAAATGCACGGTCTATTTCTGTTTCATCGACCATGTCCTGCCAACTATGGATACGATCTAACACTGGTTTAATGCTTACCGTGTCTGAACCCTTTTGTAACATCTTCCCAAGATTTATTAAGGATATTCTTTGGATCTCTTCTGTTACCTTTGGATACATCTCACACAGACGATTCCATTCCTTATCATACCGTTCTACTTCTTCATCACTGTGAGCTAGCTTAGTTTCTATCGTTGCCACCTGTGTTTGACTAGCTTGGAACTCCTCACGAAGTCGCTCTACCGTTTCGCGAACGATCTCTTCCGATGGAGCTTGTGCCAACTGTGGATGTTCTAAGGAACCACAAACAGGACACGGTGCATCATCTTCTACTTGCAAACTCACTTCATAGGCTTGGTGTTGCCGTAATAATTGCTCATTATAATGATATAGTCCTTCACGAGTCTTACAGACTTGTCGTTCTTCCTCCAACTGCTTACTATACACAGTTTGAGTCTCCCAAGCACTACGAAATTTATCTACTACTCCCTTTAAGGAATCCCACCAACTCCGCAATTCACTAGTACATAATTTTTCCTCACCTAAAGAAGTATAACTTTGTAACTTAAGATTCATTTCTCCTAAGCACTGGCGCTGCCTTTCTATATTAGTTTGACTTGTTGCCAATGTCTCCTGTACTTCACCTTGTTGCTGTACCTTTTGCGATTGGTCCACCTCTAATGCAGCCCGTTTCTCCAAGAGTTCACCATACCGTTCCACTTCTTGTTGCAATGCTTGTAATTGGTGATATTGCTCTTGTTGCTTTGCATACGTATCCGCTTGCATTTCTAACTGGTCATGCTTGCAATCCAAACTTTGTAATAATACAGCTACAGATTGCAAAGATGTTTCTAATATGTCCAGCTTTTCTTTATTTGTATTGAAAGCACCTTGTAACTTCTCATATTGATTCAGAGGAATGCAAATTTTTTCCAATCGTTCCCAACGGTCAATCATTTCCCCTAATGCAATATGTTCCTTTTCCCATTCTTTGTGGCTAGATAAAGCTTTACTATACTGCTCCTTTCGAGCTAATAAATTGACGTAATTTTCATGCTTTACATAGGTTGCTTGCAATGATTCATATTGTTCTTGTTTCTCCTTGCGCTCCCCTTCACGCTCAATTAAGCACTTACGCTCTTCTTCCACCAACGATACTAAGTCTTGTAACGTATCTACTGTATAGGTACTCAGCAAAAATTCAACCTTTTTCAACGTATCTTGAATCCCTACGGTAGACTTGGCCAATTCCTCTTTCAGTAGGTCTTGCATGCGTTTATACACAGAGGTTTTAAAAATCGTATGCAATAGTACTTCCCGTTCTGATGTAGGTGCCACTAATAATTTTCTAAAATCACCTTGTGGTAATAAGACAACTTGTAAAAATTGATCCACTCGAAATCCGATTATCTGTTGCACATAATCGCGGATTTCCTGGGCTTTCGTAGTGAGTAATTTCCATTCATCATCAATCCATTCACTGATGGCAGCGGTAGCCAATACCGTTCTTGTACCAGTACCACGCTTTTTTTGCAATTCTTGTTTTGGCATTCGTTCCATCCGATACTGATGGTCCCCTACCTGAAACTCAAACACTACTGATGTAGGTGTTGTGGCATCTGCATAATCACTGCGCATATCTGATCCATCACGAAGACCACCACTGGTTTGACCATATAGGGCATATACAATGGCATCTAAAATGCTCGTCTTCCCAGCTCCTGTGGGGCCGGTAATTAAAAACATGGACTGATTGGCTAGCACTGCAAAATCAAGGATCACTTCCTTTGGATACGGACCAAAGGCAGTCATTTCTAATCGTAAGGGCCTCATATTTCTTCCTCCCTTAATACACGATGCCACAAACCTTCCATATACTTTAATTCTTCCTGTGAAAGTTCTTCATTCCGAGCTTCCTTGGCAAATTGGGCAAACAAGTCTCGTTCATTTAATTCCTTGAATCGTTTAGCCCCCGTGGTATCTCGTACCACTTCCATGCGACCTACTAATTCTAGACGCATACAGTACGGAAATACTTTTCGCAAACGGCGCATGCCATCCACCACCGGTGCCGTATCTAACAATCGTATTTCCACGTAATCATTATGATGCTGTGTATGGAGACTTTCATCAGCTAGTAAATCATCAAAATATCCTGTCAAACTCACAAATTGACGGCGCCCTACGATAGGAATCTCGCTGATGGTTGTAGCCCCTTTGCCATCCATATCAACGATAGTGAAACTTTTACTATACCCCACCTCATCAAAGGAGTACGTCAATAAGGAACCACTGTAGCGAATATGGTCCGCCCCAATTCGTTGTGGTTTATGTAAATGTCCTAATGCCGTATAATAAAAGTCCTTAAACACAGTGGTCGGCACTTGCCCTGAGCCACCTACCAAGAGAGGACGTTCCGACTCACTTTCAGCACCGCCTGCCACAAAAGCATGAGCCATACACAAAGTACGGTGACCTTTAGAACGACGCATTGCGTAGTCTGACCAACGTTCATAGGCATCAGCAATAGTCCAATTATATTTGTTTGTATCAATACTTATATCATTGTTCACAGTGTCGATACCAGACATATCACCATTATCTTTATAAGAAGAATTATCTAGATTCGTAATATCTTCATTACTTAAAGAAGCAAATAAATCTGCTGATTCACATTTGACTCGACGTTTCTTGGTAGGCTTACTAGATAGGACATTTATTCCAGGCTCTACGTTTCCACCAACAATGCCTAATTGATTCAGCTCAGTCTGCATGTCTCGTACTTCTCCATAGGGTAATGCCCATATATCAAGTTGACCGTGAGTATCTTGAAATGTTATAGGTTTCATCCCTTGGTGGGCATGTCCTAATAAATGGATACCGTGAGTTTCCCACGCACTGCGTCCCATCGCTAGACGAGGTCCGCTATCGTGATTCCCCGAAATAGCCACCATTGGAGTTGTTTCGGTAAATGCTAATCGATTCAAAACAGAATCCCATAACTCAATGGCCTCAATAGGTGGCACTGAGCGATCAAAGACGTCCCCACTGAGAACCACTAGATCAATGTGTTCATCTTTCAGCATAGGAAAGAATTGATGTTCCAACACATGGGCTTGGTCTGTGGTTAAATGTTCATTGTAAAATAGTCGCCCTAAATGCCAGTCTGCTGTATGTAGTATGCGCATACTTACACCTCGTTTGCGTAAATCTCCCGTAAGATAGCAATTTCTTTTGCATATCCATCTAGCTCATTCGGCGTTTCTAGATAGAATGGTAAATGACGTAATTTGGGATGGGTGATGAAATTAGCAATAGCCTCAATGCCAATATGTCCTTCCCCGATTTTTTCATGTCGATCTTTATGGGCTCCTCTCGGATTTTTAGAATCATTCAAATGCACGGCATGGATTCTATCTAAGCCAATAAAACGGTCGAACTCATCTAACACGCCATCTAAATTTTCAATGATGTCGTAACCACCTTCGTGGATATGACATGTATCTACACAGACACCAATATACTCTTTATACTTCACACCATCAATAATACGAGCTAATTCCTCAAAAGTGCGTCCCACTTCTGTCCCTTTTCCTGCCATGGCCTCTAATAGTACTGTCGTCTTCATCCCTGGAAAGATAACTTCATTCAACATATCTATAATATATTCAATCCCTTGGTCAACACCTTGTTTCACATGGCTACCAGGGTGAAAGTTATATAAATGTCCTGGTAAATATTCCAATCGCTCCAAATCTTCACGCATGGAGTTTTTCGCAAATTCACGAAGTCCTGGATCCGCAGCACAAGCATTTAACGTGTATGGTGCATGTCCTAATAATTTACCAAATTGATGTTCTTTCAGGAATGCATCTAAGGCTTTCATATCTGCTTCATCAAAGGCACGTGCCTTACCACCTCGTGGATTTCTCGTAAAGTATTGAAATGTATTGGCACCAATAGACAGCGCCTCTTTTCCCATATGTAAATATCCTTTGCTAATGGATAAGTGACATCCGATTGTTAATTGACTCATGTATAACTCCTTCTCTTACTGATTCATTTTCTTACTTGTAAGTATATCATGTAACCTTCTATGACATATACAGTTATATAGAAAATAGGGGACAATTGTTTATATAAGCAATTATCCCCTATTTCTTTCCCATTACTAATTAATGTGAGCTTTTACGCAAACATTCCGGACAAATGCCTTCAAAAGACACATGAAGTCCTGTAATCTCGTATTCACTGTGGCGCGCCACTTCTTCTCTTAGACATTTCACTTGTACATCATGCAAATCGTTAATGCGATTACACATAGTACAGCGTACATGCGGATGATTTCTCGTATCCCAATCATATCGACTACAATCATCACCCAAGTCCAAGACACGAACTATACCAATGCGTTCAAAAATCTCCATCGTTTTATATACAGTCGCCAAGCTCATACTTGGATGGTCTTCCCGCAAACTTTGGTAGATCATTTCCGCAGTGGGATGGTTGTTTTCTGCATAAAGAACATTATAAATAGCAATACGTTGTGGCGTCACTTTATAACCTTCTTCTCGCAATTTTTGTGCAATATCCATAAAGCACATCCTTTCCACTTGGAAGCTTAACTGTGAGATTAAAACACTATAACTCTAACTACAGTATATCAGAAATTCTCATTATAAACAATAATAAGAATTAATTAATATTCTATATTGTCAAATGACAACTATTAATCTTTAAAATATGGTTTGAAACCGCTACCTTGATGTTTTGGTTTTTGTTGTCTTTGTCCATCACGTGAACGGCGTTCTCCACTATTGGAACGTTGATTACGATCCCGACTAGAACGTCTTCTATCTCCATCACGATGGTCATCGCGACGGCGACCATCTCTACGACGATCATCACGACGACGGCCATCACGACGTCCACTGTCACGGCGTCGACGTACGCGGAGTGGTGCTTCTTCTGTAATGCTAACAGGAGTTGTATCCGGCTCTTTTGTCAACAATTTTAAAGCAGCAGCCAACAAAGTAACGGAATCGATATCATTCAACAACTCTTCTGCACTAGAACGGTAGCTTGCTAATTCTTCACGATTATCTGCTAAAGCAATCAATTTCTCTACTGCAATTTTTTGTTGTCCTTCTAGTACTTCTCCTAAGGATGGAGCTTTACGACGAGCAATCTTGCGTTTTGTCAAACGTTCAATGGCATGTAAATGCTCAATTTCACGAGGGATAACAAATGTCATTGCTACGCCTGCTTTACCTGCGCGACCGGTACGACCGACACGATGTACATAGCTTTCAGGATCTTGTGGCAAGTCATAGTTATATACGTGCGTAACGCCGCTGATATCCAAACCACGCGCCGCTACATCTGTAGCCACTAGAATGTCAATAGTGCCTTCACGGAATTGACGAATCACAGAGTCGCGTTTTTGTTGAGACAAATCACCATGAATGCCTTCTGCCATGTAGCCACGTTTTTTCAACGCTTCTGTCACTTCGTCTACACGGCGTTTAGTACGGCCGAACACAATGGCCAATTCAGGAGCCTGAATATCTAATAAACGACACAATACATCAAACTTTTGGCGATCTTGTACTTCAATGTAATATTGCTCGATTAAATCCATTGTCACTTGTGTCGGTTTCATACGGATTAATGTTGGATCTGTTAAGTATGTTTCTGCCAATTCTTGGATGGCTTTTGGCATAGTAGCAGAGAACAATAATGTTTGACGCTCTTCTGGTACAGCTGTCAAAATTTTGTTAATATCATCCACAAAGCCCATGTTTAACATTTCATCTGCTTCATCCAAAATGACCACTTTTACATGGTCAAAAGAAATAGATTTTCGTTCCATGTGGTCCATCAAACGCCCAGGTGTTGCTACAATCACTTGTGGATGTTTTTTCAACATACGGAATTGACGTCCAATATCTTGTCCACCATAGATTGGCAAAGCTTGAATATTTGTATGTTGCGCCATTTTATTTAACTCTTCTGCCACTTGGATCGCTAACTCACGAGTAGGTGAAAGAATCAATACTTGTGGATCTTGGATAGTTGGATCCACTTGCTCTAACGCGGGGATACCGAAGGCCGCCGTTTTACCTGTACCAGTTTGGGCTTGACCAATCATATCTTGACCAGACTTCGCCACTGGAATAGCTTCACGTTGAATCGGTGTTGGTTCTTCAAATCCCATGTCATTTAAAGCTCGTAAAATGGGTTCGCTAATGTGTAAATCTTCAAATTTAATTTGCATATATAAAAGGGTCCTCCTTTAAAATCTTGTTATGTATCATGCGAATTAGTACATTATAACACAAATAGTATATCCTTGTATATCAAAGCATGATAGAGAAACAGATGTTTCAATATGGAGGATTACCTCCCCTATTGTACTACCCCTTATTTCATGGTATACTTTAACGGTATAGAAGCGC
Source organism: Veillonella sp. VA142 (assembly GCF_003992135.1). Classification (GTDB taxonomy): domain Bacteria; phylum Bacillota; class Negativicutes; order Veillonellales; family Veillonellaceae; genus F0422. The sequence goes on from NZ_RQVN01000006.1 coordinate 12,811, forward strand.
CTATAGCTCAGGGGATAGAGCGCCGGTCTCCGGAACCGGGTGCGCAGGTTCGATTCCTGCTAGGCGCACCATTGATATGACTGGATTCTCACCTTTTTTGAGAGTCCATTTTTTGCATTTGAGCCCAATTTTGAGCCCAATTTGATTTTTTTCTTGCCAAACTTAAATAAAAGGAGTATACTAAACGCAATTATTGAAAGAAAGGAGTCACTACAATGATGAACAATAACAGTTTAGCTACAACAAAAGCAAATACGTTTTTTTGGTTCTTTATCCAAACTACGGGTAAAGAACTATTTGAGCTACACTAATTTAGGTATCATCACTGAGTGGCTTTAAATAGTGGTAAGGGCTACCCGTACTAGGTATAGGCGGGTAGCCCTTTTTGTATATCTTTCTATACCACCACTCATGAATACCAACAATTACAATGAATGAATTTAGGAGGACATTATGATTATTCGATTACACACTACAGCTACTGAAGCACAAATTGCAGAACTACGTCAGTTATTAGAAGCCACAGGCGTTAGCTTACATCCTGTACATGGGGAACAACAAGATATCATCGGTTTGATTGGAGATACATCTCGTGTTGACTTACGCGTTATCGAATCTCTTCCCTATGTAGAAAAAGTAATCCGCATTCAAGAACCTTTCAAAAAAGCAAATCGTAAATTCCACCCACAAGACACTGTAGTTACTGTAGGAGATGCTAAAATCGGTGGCGGTCACTTCGCTATCATTGCTGGCCCTTGCTCCGTAGAAACACCGGAACAAGTCATCGAAGTAGCGAAAGCTGTAAAAGCAGCAGGTGCTGGCATTCTTCGTGGTGGTGCTTTCAAACCTCGTACTTCCCCATACTCTTTCCAAGGTATGGGACCAAGTGGCTTAGCCTTACTAGAAGAGGCAAAAAAGGAAACTGGTCTACCGATCGTATCTGAAGTTATGGATATCTCCCAATTGGAATATTTCGACAATGTAGATATGTTGCAAATCGGTGCCCGCAATATGCAAAACTTCAATCTGTTAAAAGAAGTTGGTAAATTACGTAAGCCAATCTTATTAAAACGTGGTCTATGTGCAACATACGAAGAATGGTTAATGGCTGCAGAATACATCATGAGCGAAGGTAACGAACAAATCGTTCTTTGCGAGCGTGGTATTCGTACATTCGAAACACGCACTCGTAATACTTTAGATGTAACTGCGATTCCAATGATGCACGAGTTATCCCACTTGCCAATCATTATGGACCCAAGCCATGCAGCAGGTATGAGCCGTGTGGTTCCATCTTTGTCCTTAGCCTCTGTTGGTGGCGGTGCTGATGGTTTAATGATTGAAGTTCACAATAATCCAGAAAAAGCATTATGCGATGGTCCGCAATCCTTACGTCCCGATCAATTCGAAATATTGGCTAACCAAGTATTCACACTTCGTGATGCATTAAGCCAAAACTAGGTCATATCTATGGATACCATTCATATTCAGGCCTCCACGTCCTACGATGTAATCATCAAACGACATAGCTTGCCTCACATCGGCGAGCATTTGCAAGCGATTAAATCTGCTTGCTCCGTCATGATTGTTACTGATGACCATGTGGGCCCCCTCTATGCATCTACAGTTTCTAAATCTCTAGAAACAGCAGGCTATACCGTTCATACCTACACGTTCCCTCATGGTGAAAGTGAAAAGAACGGTCATCGACTTATAGACCTAATGGAAACATTAGGACAAGCCAAATTAACTCGGAAAGACCTCATTATTGCGTTGGGTGGTGGCGTTGTAGGTGACCTAGCAGGGTTCGCCGCTGCCACCTATTTACGAGGCATCGATTATGTGCAAGTACCCACCTCTCTATTGGCTGCTGTCGACTCCTCTGTAGGCGGTAAAACAGCTGTTAATCTAGAGTGTGGTAAAAATTTATGGGGTGCTTTCAAGCAGCCCATCCTTGTTCTCTGCGATCCAGAAACACTTTCAACCTTACCGAAGAAAGAATGGATTAATGGATGCGGTGAAATCATTAAATACGGTTTTTTAGGTCATCCCGAATTATTAGATCACCTTCGGGAACGACCACTCATACAATATCCAGAAGATGTAGATTCCATCATCTCTCAATGCGTGCGTATCAAAGCCTATGTAGTAAAAGTCGATGAACACGAAAGCGGCCTTCGTGCAACCTTGAATTTAGGTCATACCTTTGGCCATGGCATCGAACATGGTAGCGATTTCACCGTTCCTCACGGTAATGCAGTTGCATTGGGATTGCTTATCATGGCAAGAGGTGCTGTAGCTCACGAAGAGTTAGACTCTGCTATTGTTTCTAGCATTGAACAACTGCTAGTCGCCCACGAATTGCCCACCACAACGAAGATTGCAAAAGATCTTATCTTAGAAGAAGCTAGTCATGACAAAAAAGCCTCTGGATCCTCCATTACCATTGTTGTTCCTACGGGGTATGGTAGGTCAGCACTAAAAAAAGTTACCTTCTCTGAGTTGTCAACCTACTGTATTATGTAGAAAGGATTTCTATGCAACATGTTTCTAATGTGCCGTTGTCTGGCACGATTCCATCAATCCCTGCGAAAGCACACGCCCATCGTGCTTTAATTGCGGCTGCCTTGTCCGATAGTCCTAGCACAATTTTAATTTCTCACTCTTCTAAGGATATTGACGCCACTATGGATTCCTTGCGAGCCCTTGGTGCAACGATTATCTATGAATATGGTGTGGTTCACGTAACACCTAACCCTGCGCCTAATATAGGTCAAGTATTACCTCACGAATCAGGCACAACGTTACGATTGTTCCTACCTGTGTCCGCCTCAATTTGTGATACTGTAAAAGTAGACGCCAAAGGGCGTTTACCAGAACGCCCACTGGAACCATTGTTGAGCGAAATGAAATACCACGGCGTATCTTTTTCACAAGACACCCCGCCTTTCACCATGACAGGACGATTACAAGGTGGTACCTTCTCCATGACGGGCACCGTAAGTTCACAATTCTTCTCTGGCCTGCTTCTAGCGGCACCACAACTAGGGTACACCACCGTAGATTGCACGAGTTCCTTACAATCGAAGGACTACGTAACATTAACCATAGAAACGATGAAAGACTTTGGTGTGCATGTAACAGAAAGTACCACCGAAGAAGGGTATCCAAGTTTTTCCATCGAAGAAAACCAACACTTTCACGGTAATGAGCAATACCCAATCGAAGGAGATTGGTCTAATGGGGCCATTTGGTTAGTCGCTGCCGCTATGACAGGTCAATCTATCTCCGTCACAGGATTGCGCCCTGATTCCGTACAGGCAGATAAACGGATTCTTTCCATTTTGGAAAGTTCTGGTGTCACTTGTACTTGGAATGGTACTACTGTCACGGTTACTGGCAAAGCACATCAACCAATCCATGTGAATTTAGAACAAATGCCAGATCTATTACCTATCTTATCTAGCTTAGCATGCTCCATAGAAGGTGAATCTACTTTTATCAATGGGGCGCGCCTGCGCTTAAAAGAATCGGACCGTCTAGAAGCTGTTGCTAAACTAGTTCGTAATTCTGGCGGTATTGTTCGCATGGAAGGGGATAATCTGTATATCACGGGAACAGGTACTCTTGCGGGAGGCACCGTAGACTGTGTGAACGACCATCGCCTCGTTATGGCTGGCGCATTAAATGCACTCATCGCTACATCCACTATGATTCTAAAAGACAGCGAAGCTATCAGCAAGTCTTATCCTCATTTTTTCGAGGATTGGAAACGTTTGGGCGGAGACACTCATAAGATATAAACTTGTTGGAATTGGTACTATTATCTGATAGAGGATATACCTTCTTGCTCTAAACCTATTTATTATGCTAAAAAAGTAATGATGTTATTTAATACGATTTATATCATCATCACAGGGTATTATAACAATATTTATATTTATATCTACTAGTATGTAGACATATAACTACTATACTTTATCTATCACACAAAAAGGAGTAATTATGGCATCCTATTTCGGCCGTACTGTAAAAGTTTCCACATTCGGGGCCTCTCACGGTCAAGCTATTGGCGGAGTTGTAGACGGACTTCCTTGCGGTTTTCCAGTCAACTTAGAAGCCTTACAAGCCTTCCTGAACCGACGGGCTCCAGGGCAACATCAATTGCAAACACAACGAAAAGAAGCGGATATCCCTGAGTTTCAAGCGGGTATCGTACAAGGTCGACTAAGTGGTTCTCCCTTGGCTTTCATCATTCAAAATACATCACAACGAAGTGGCGATTACAATAATCTTCGGGATGTGCCACGCCCATCCCATGCAGATTACACCGCTCGTATTCGCTACGGCGAGTATGTAGATATGCGCGGCGGCGGTCATTTCTCTGCTCGCATCACAGCCCCAGTGTGTGTAGCTGGTGGCATTGCGATACAACTATTGGAATCCATCGGCATTCACGTGCGTGCGCACTTAGCACAAGTAGGCACAATCCAAGATGCACCAGTCGATTATACAAACCCACCTATGGACAAACTCACTCGTATCAGCACAGAGGCAGTTCCTATGTTGGATCGTGTGCAACGTCATGCAGCGGAGCAATTCGTCTTGGAGTTGAAAACATCGGGCGATTCCACTGGTGGTGTCGTAGAAGTCTTCGCCACCGGGTTACCAGTTGGCATGGGAAACCCTAATTATGATGGTATTGAAAACCGCTTAGGTGCGACACTCTTTGGTATGCCTGCAGTGAAAGGCATTTCTTTTGGGTCTGGTTTCCCTGGCTGTGCCTCCCGTGGAAGCGAGCAAAACGATCCTTTCATCATTACTGATGAGGGCATTCGTACTAAGAAAAATAACAGCGGTGGTATCCAAGGTGGTATTACCAATGGTATGCCTCTTATCATGCAAGTGGGTATTAAGCCCACACCATCCATTTATCATGAACAAACCTCTGTATCCCTCAGCAACCACAGTGCAGAAGTACTACAAATTAAAGGACGTCATGATCCTTGCGTGGCGCTTCGTGCCGTGCCTGTCGTAGAAGCTTTGACAGCACTTGTACTCTTAGATTTTGTATTGGAACATGAACCACATGTATTCCGTCACTTTAGTCATCGTACGTTGGAGGTGTAAATGTTTGGATTATTAGGCCGTACCTTGGGCCACACCTACTCCCCCATGATTCACAGTGCCTTAGGAAATACATCCTATGACATATTTGAAATAGAACCCGACCAACTACAAGATTTTTTTAATCGTTCTGACTTGCAAGGCTTAAATATTACTATTCCCTACAAAATCAACGCCTTACAAGCTTGTAAAAGTATTAGTGATATAGCCGAGTCTATTGGTTGTGTAAATACCATGGTAAAACAAAAAGATGGCTCCTGGTATGGAACTAACACGGATTATGATGGATTCTTAGCTACACTATCTTGGTCTAATATTGCGGTCAATGAAAAACATTGCCTCATCCTAGGTGATGGGGCTTCTTCAAATACAGTTCATGTTGCCTTAGAGCGTTTAGGAGCAGCATCCATTACCCATATAAGCCGTCATCAGTTTCCTAAGTATGAGCACATTGCACAGTTCTACGAGAGAGCTCAAATTATAATCAACTGTACGCCTGTAGGTATGTATCCGCACTGTCCGAATCAAAGCATTCAATTGGCACCTTTTAAACACTTAGAAGGTATCATCGACTTAGTGTACAATCCCCATCGTACAGGCATTTTGTTAGAGGCGGAATCCCTCGGCATTCCTCATGTGAATGGACTTGTCTTCTTATTGGCACAAGCCATTGCTGCTAGTGCTTTATTCTTACATCGCTCCTATGATGAAAGTATCCTTTCAGATCTATACAAACAATTCCGACAAAATCAAGAAAACATTGTTCTCATCGGTATGCCTGGGTCTGGTAAAAGTACCATTGGCAAAGCCTTAGCTAACCTAACAGGGCGAACACTAGTGGATATAGACCATCGCATTACCGAGGAAGTCGGGCCCATTAGCGATTATATTTTAACGCACGGTGAGCCTGCATTCCGTGCTATAGAATCCAAGATTATCGAAGATACAGGCAAACAAACAGGGCTTATCCTCTCCACCGGTGGCGGTGCCGTTACCATACCAGAGAACTTTACTCCTTTACGACAAAATGGACGAATCTATGAAATTTATCGCCCCTTAGAGGAACTAGATACAACAGGACGTGTTCTCTCCTCTGGTGGGATAGTACGATTGCAACAATTATACACAGAACGGGCACCGCTGTACGCAAAATTTCGACAAGTACAAGTTGTAAATACTGGAACGCCTGAAAGCGTGGCTCAACGTATCTTAGAGGACTTGCATAGAAATCTAGTATAACTTAATCTACCTAGTTGTCTTTCATATATCCTTTTAAAAGTACTTGAAAAGATATTTTACAAACTAATCATACTATTTTACTAGTAAATGATTGACATTCTATAGAAAGTGGTTTAGTATTATCAAATATAAAAGTTTATATTGTATTAAGGAGGTTTTACTATGACGGACTCGCAACAAGAGTTAAAGCGTGGTCTTAAAAATCGCCACGTTCAGTTATTAGCCATCGGTGGTGCCATCGGCACAGGTTTATTCCTTGGCTCTGGGCGATCTATTAGCTTAGCGGGCCCTTCCATCCTCCTCACGTATCTGATTACAGGTATTATTTGTTTCTTTATGATGCGTGCATTAGGAGAGTTATTACTTTCCAATTTAGATCACCATTCTTTTATCGACTTTGTAGAAGAGTACTTAGGTGACCGAGCGGCCTTCATTACAGGTTGGACCTATTGGTTCTGTTGGCTTTCACTAGCTATGGCGGACTTAACTGCGGTCGGATTATACATGCAATACTGGATTCCTTGGATGCCACAATGGATTCCGGCCCTCGTTGTACTAGCAATCTTACTAGTTATGAACTTAACAGCCGTGAAACATTTTGGTGAAATGGAGTTCTGGTTCGCTTTAATTAAAGTGATAGCCATTGTATCTCTCATTATCATTGGTCTTATCATGATTCTTACAGGATTCACTACCAATGCTGGAGCAGCTGCCTTTGATAACCTATGGAATTATGGCGGTTGGTTCCCAAATGGAACAATGGGATTCATCTTGTCTTTCCAGATGGTAGTATTTGCTTTCACAGGCATTGAACTAGTGGGCCTTACAGCTGGGGAAACAGAAAACCCAAAAAAAGTTATCCCTATGGCCATCAACAACATTCCATTGCGAATCATTTTATTCTATATCGGATCCCTTGCAATCATCATGAGTATTTACCCATGGATTGCAGTAGACCCAAATTCTAGCCCCTTCGTGGCTGTATTCAATGCGGTGGGCATCCTAGCCGCTGCCAGCATCGTAAACTTCGTTGTTCTAACATCAGCAGCATCTGCTACAAACTCTGGTATCTTCTCCACGAGCCGTATGATTTACGCATTATCCAAACGGGGACATGCACCAAGTCGCATGAAACGATTGACGAACCATTCCGTGCCATATCAGGCAACACTATTCTCCGCTGCGGCATTACTATTTACCGTAGTTTTAAACTATGTCATGCCTGAAAGCGTATTCATCATGATTACGTCTATCTCCACATTCTGCTTTATCTATATTTGGGCCATCATCATCGTATGCCACCTCAAATATCGGAAACAACAGCCAGAATTGGCAAAACAGTCTACTTTCAAAATGCCATTGTACCCATTCATGAACTACTTGATCCTAGCGTTCTTCGTATTCATCTTGGTCGTACTAGCATTACAAAGCGACACACGCATCGCCCTCATGTTTACACCATTCTGGTTCATCTTACTCTGGGCCTTCTACTCCATGTTGGCACCTAGCGATGACGATGAAACAACAAAATAAAACAAAAAAAGGTGTGACCATCCGTCACACCTTTATCTTTTTTACAAAATGTGGTATACTATACGTAACAAAAAGAAGGGCCACCAACGTATCGATGGCGTTAGGCTCATCTCTAAAGATTCTAGAAATGGATAAGCCTAACGTGTTAAGGTGTACAAGACCTTATCCGTTAGGCTTTTTCCTTACTTAAACAGTAAGGTGATAAATGCTATGATAAGCATACAAATTTGTATCAATAAAGATGCAATCGCTAACTTTTTCATAGTACCACCTCCTCCCCATAGTTAGGAAGAGATGAGCCCAACTCACGTCGGTGATCCTTCTGTATTTTCATTATAGCACAAAATATGCAAAACGTTATCTTTTAAGCAATATTTTTATAAAAATTAGACAATCTATCCATAAGGAACGCAGTACTAGCGTAGAACATCTTGTGGCGTTTCTTTATTACCTAAATAACACAAATACGAGAAGAGCACGGTGTGCCCCGAACAAACATTATGAAATACCGTTTGCGAGGGGTATACCGTGCTCTTCCCTTTATCCTATTCATATAAGAACGCCACAAGGCACAAACCACAATCAGTGGTTGCTCGTTTCCATTATTTCAAACGCCGAAAGAACTCATACACAGCCAAAGCCGCTTTTTTGTTCATTCCCTCAACGCTTTCCAATTCTTCCAACTCTGCTACTCGCATAGCATCTAAGTTTCCAAAGTGCTTATACAGCGCTTTTCTTCGTTTTGGACCAATCCCCTCGATATGGTCGAGAACGGATTCCAAGTTCCGCTTTCCACGTAATCTACGATGGTATGTAATGGCAAATCGATGGGCTTCGTCACGTATTTGTTGTAATAATTGTAATTCTGGCGTATGGTGCTCTAGAATAATACTTTCCGATTCTCCTTCTACGAACACTTCCTCGATTCGCTTTGCCAAGGATATAACAGGTACATCGGTAACACCCATAGCACGGATAACCGGCAAGGCTGCATTTAACTGTCCTTTACCACCATCGATGATAATCAAGTCTGGCATAGGCCAATCTTTTTCATTACCGTAGCGGCGTTCCATAATTTCCGCCATAGAGGCAAAATCATCAGGCTTCCCTTGTACTGTTTTCAGTTTGAATCGACGATACTCTCGTTTCGCTGGCTTTCCGCCTTCAAAAACAACCATAGATGCTACTGTTTCTGCCCCTTGCATATGGGAAATATCATAACATTCCATACGCTCTGGCAACCGTGGCAAATCTAGCACTTCCGCTAATTTTTTCACCGCACCACCAGACTTATCGATGGTGTATTGCCACTGGCGACGGCGTTCTGCTAAAAAGTTCTGGGCATTTTCTTCAGCCATATTAATGAGGTCTTTTTTATAGCCTCGCTGAGGTACAGATACTTCTACTTGTTGACCTTTCATAGAGGTAAACCATTCACTAAACAGTTCACGGTCCACACTATTCATAGGCAATAGTAATTCTTTAGGAATGAACGTAGATCCCCCATAATATTGTTTAATGAACTCCGTCATAACAAGCTCTGGGCTATCCCCTTCATGTTGGACAAAGTAATTTTCTCGTCCCAATAAACGACCACTGCGAATAAAAAACAGTTGAATGCATGCCATCGGACCATCGATGGCCATACCTAGTACATCCATATCACCTCGCTGTGTGACCATGCGTTGCTTTTCTTGTACCTTTTGGATACTCAACAAGTCATCTCGATACTTGGCTGCTAGTTCAAACTCCAAGTCTTCTGAAGCTTGCTCCATCTTGGACGTAATCTCTTGGATGACCCTAACTTGTTTCCCTTCAAAGAGGGCTACAATATCATCGATGTATTTACGATAAGATTCTACCGTTACATACTTCATGCAAGGCCCTTCACAATAATGCATATGATATTGCAAACAAGGCCGTTCTACTTTCATACTTTTACAAGTGCGCAATGGATAATAGGATCGCAAGATACGCAATACATGGTGCACTGCTGTCACATCTGTGAAAGGTCCAAAATACTTCGCTCCATCACGTTCTAAACGGCGCGTCATAAAGAGGCGTGGAAAGTCCTCTTGCACAGTGACCTTCACATACGGATATGTCTTATCATCTCGAAGCATAATATTGTATTTCGGATGATGTTCCTTAATTAAGGTCGCCTCTAGAATAAGCGCTTCCATTTCTGTTTTCGTTTGGATTGTTTCCACATCCCAAGCACGGCGCATCATGGCAGTCACTTTCACGGAACGATTCACATCTTGCTGTACATAAGACCGCACTCGATTGCGCAAGTTGATGGCCTTTCCCACATAGATGATGCGCTGGTACTTATCACGCCACAAGTAGACCCCCGGCGTGGTAGGCAGATGGCTTACCTTTTCCAAAATATAGGACTGCTGTTCCGTATCACCCATCATCATATCTTGTTGCCGAGACGGCTGAAAGTCTACTTCTTCTGCTTGCAACTGTCTGTCGATAGGATTCATGGTGTGTCCTCAACAGTTAACGGATGTTGTTCCATATAGTTCCTAGTTTTCTCTAACACAGGACCTAAGAATTTGCCCGTGTAGCTTTCAGGTAAAGCAGCAATCTCCTCAGGTGTACCGGTGCCCACAATGGTACCGCCTCGGAAACCACCTTCTGGACCTAAGTCAATAATATGATCCGCCGTTTTAATGACATCTAAATTATGCTCGATAACCACCACAGTATCACCACCATCTGTGAGCTTTTGCAATACCTCTAAAAGCTTGCGGATATCTTCTACATGCAATCCAGTAGTCGGCTCATCCAGGATATATAAGGTTTTCCCTGTACTGCGCCGAGCCAGTTCAGTGGCTAGTTTCACACGCTGTGCTTCCCCACCAGACAAGGTAGTTGCCGCTTGTCCTAACCGAATATATCCTAATCCCACTTCTTGTAAGGTCACCAATTTACGGTGAATTTTTGGAATAGCGCTAAAGAAGTCTACCGCTTCATCGACGACCATGTCCAATACATCGGCAATGCTTTTACCTTTGTATTTCACTTCCATCGTTTCTCGATTGTATCGAGCTCCTTTACATACCTCACACGGTACATACACATCTGGCAAGAAATGCATTTCGATTTTGATGATACCATCACCACGACACGCTTCACAACGACCGCCTTTGACGTTAAAGCTAAATCGCCCTGCTTTATAGCCACGAATCTTCGCTTCATTAGTTTGACTATATAACTCACGGATCGCATCGAATACCCCTGTATAAGTGGCAGGATTAGAACGTGGTGTTCGACCGATTGGACTTTGGTCAATATTGATGATTTTATCCACATACTCTAAACCACGAATCTCCTTATGGGCTCCTACCTTATGATGACTTCTGTACAGTGCATTGGCTACACCTTTATATAAAATTTCGTTGATCAATGTAGATTTACCAGATCCACTCACACCGGTCACAACAGTAAATAAACCGATAGGGAATTTCACATTCACTTGTTGTAGGTTGTTCTCTTTAGCTCCACGAATCTCTAAACAAGCTTTTGTTGGTTTTCTCCGTTCTTTTGGTAATGGAATATACTTTTGACCACTTAAATATTGACCAGTAATGGATTCTTTCACAGCCATTACCTCTGGTACTGTACCTTGCGCCACGATTTGACCACCATGTTCACCTGCCGCAGGTCCAATATCTACCAAATAGTCCGCTGCTAGCATCGTATCTTCATCGTGCTCTACCACTAATAAGGTATTCCCTAAATCACGCAAACCTTTCAGTGTTTCAATTAAGCGGTCATTATCTCGTTGATGCAAGCCAATAGATGGTTCGTCTAAAATATATAAGACCCCAACGAGGCCAGAACCAATTTGTGTGGCCAATCGAATGCGTTGTGCTTCCCCACCAGATAAGGTGCCGGCACTACGGTTCATCGTCAAATAATCTAAGCCCACATTGTTTAGGAATCCTAGGCGAGCATTGATTTCTTTCAAAATTTGTGCCCCTATGAAAGCCTCTCGTTCCGTCAACTGGAGATGTCCAAAATAGTCCACCGCTTCACTAATGGTTAGCTGTGTCACTTCATCTATATTTTTATCCCCTACACGGATGGCAAGAGATTCCGGTTTCAAACGAGCACCTTTACAAGCTGTACATGGTTTAATAGACATATAGGATTCAAACTCTTCCCGCATGCTATCCGTAGTCGCCTCTGCATGACGGCGTTTCACCATTGGCAAAATACCTTCATATTCAGTGTGGAATGTTTTCACCTCTCCACGCATATTTTCGTAGTCAAAGGTCACTTTCTCAGTACTACCATACATGACTTCTTTTTGTAAGGCTGTAGGCAGTTCTGAAAAACTTGCTTCTAATGTATATCCATGCGCTTTCAACAAGCCTTCTAATTGACGCATGAACCACGCATTAGGGTTCGAACTCAATGGGGCTACTCCCCCATCTATAAAAGGAACCGTTGGATCTGGAATGACACGATCTTCATCTACCTCCATGGTACTGCCTAATCCCAAACAGGATGGGCAAGCCCCAAAGGGACTGTTGAAGGAAAACATACGAGGTTCAATTTCCGGCAAGGAAATATGACCATTAGGACAGGTAAAATGAACACTAAATTGGTGAGCTGGGCCATCTACCTCTTGGATGATGACAAAACCTTCCCCATGATGAATAGCCGTTTCTAAGGAGTCCGTCAAACGACTTTCTAAGCCTTCCTTAATAACAAGACGATCTACCACAATTTCAATATTGTGTTTTTTATTTTTATCTAAGTTGATTTCGTCCTCAAAGGTATGAATCTCTCCATTGATGCGAACACGAGCAAATCCATTTTTACGAATTTGTTCCAATACTTTTTCATGGCGCCCTTTTTTACCCCGCACCACTGGTGCCATCACCATGATTTTTGTACGTTCAGGTAATTTCATGACTAAGTCTGTTATTTGCTCAATAGTCTGTTGGGCAATCTCTTCTCCACAAGTAGGGCAGTAAGCTCGACCAATACGAGCAAATAATAAGCGCAAATAGTCATAAATTTCCGTCACCGTTCCCACCGTAGACCGAGGATTACGGCTCGTCGTTTTTTGGTCAATGGATATAGCCGGTGAAAGCCCCTCAATGTAATCTACATCTGGTTTATCCATTTGCCCCAAAAACTGGCGAGCATAGGCAGATAAAGACTCCACATATCTCCGTTGTCCTTCTGCATAAATCGTATCAAAGGCTAGGGATGATTTACCGGATCCACTTAATCCTGTTAATACAATAAATTGATTTCTTGGTAGAGCCACGTCAATATTCTTCAAATTATGTTGACGGGCTCCTTTTATAATTAATTGATCTTTCAAAATAACTCCTATTCTTCATTCATATCTGACCAAATTTGGCGCAATCTGCCCAATTCATCACGCAACTCTGCAGCTCGTTCAAATTCTAATTGTTTCGCCGCTGCCTTCATGAGGCGTGTGGTCTCTTCAATGGCATTGAACACATCTTCTTTCGTTTCGTATTGTGACTTCGTTGAAAGTGACTGCATTGTTTCTGCCACCATCTCTGTCGGCGCTGTACTATCATACACCACAGAACTATCTGCTTTTGGTTTGCGACCTTTTTTAGAAGAAGCAACTTCCCCTTCGACTTTAGTCAATTCAATTAAGTCTTTCACTTCCTTGCGCACTGTCCGTGGTGTAATACCATGCTCTGTATTATAGGACTCTTGCAAGGCACGACGACGTTCGGTTTCATCCATAGCACGTTGCATAGATCCCGTAATGCGGTCCGCATACATAATAACTTTCCCTTTTTCATTACGAGCCGCACGGCCTATGGTCTGAATCAAGGATGTATCACTGCGCAAGAAACCTTCCTTATCTGCATCTAGGATAGCCACCAAGGACACTTCTGGCATATCTAAACCTTCCCGTAATAAGTTAATCCCTACAAGGACGTCAAAAACACCAGCCCGCAAATCACGGATGATATCAGCCCGCTCAATAGTGGCAATATCGGAATGTAAATAGCGCACTCGAATACCCATTTCTTTAAGGTAATTCGTTAAGTCTTCCGCCATTTTTTTCGTTAATGTCGTTACTAACACACGTTCATCTGACTTCGTTCTATCTTTAATTTCCCCTAGTAAATCGTCCATCTGTCCCTTAATAGGACGAATCTCAATGATTGGGTCTAATAAGCCAGTAGGTCGAATGATCTGTTCTGCCACATTGGTCTGTACTTCCATTTCATAGGGACCTGGTGTAGCAGATACATACACAATTTGGTTAATGCGTTCCACAAATTCTTCAAACTTTAAGGGCCGATTATCCGCTGCCGACGGCAAACGGAATCCGTAATCGATCAAGTTATGTTTCCGAGCTTGGTCACCATTATACATGGCACGAATTTGTGGCAAGGTCACATGGGATTCATCAATAATGATAAGGAAATCGTCTGTAAAATAGTCAATAAGGGTCATTGGCGCTTCCCCCGGTTGGCGGTTAGACAACAGACGAGAGTAGTTTTCAATCCCCGAGCAATAGCCCATTTCCTGCATCATTTCAATGTCATATCGTGTTCGTTGCTCCAATCGTTGTGCCTCTAAGAGACGACCGTTTTCATTAAAGTATGCCAAACGCTCAGCCAACTCTGCTTCGATGCGACCGATGGCAAGGTCTAACTTTTCCTTCGTCGTTACATAGTGAGAGGCTGGATAGATGGCCACGTGTTTACGCTCTACAATCACATCCCCTGTAAGCACATCAATTTCCACTAAGCGATCGATTTCATCGCCGAACATTTCTACCCGAATGGCTCTTTCACTAGTGCCGGCAGGAAAAATCTCCAACGTGTCCCCTTGTACTCGGAAGGTACCACGCACAAAGTTCATATCGTTTCGAGTGTATTGGATAGATACCAATTTGCGAAGAATGTCATCACGGCTATATTCCTGACCTTGTCGTAAGGATACGCAGAGGGTACTATAATCCTCTGGATCCCCCAAGCCATAAATACAACTAACAGAGGCGACGATAATCACATCTTTCCGCTCAAATAAGTTCATTGTCGCCGAGTGACGTAACTTATCGATTTCTTCATTGATGGACGCATCTTTTTCAATATATGTATCGGTAGAGGCAATATACGCCTCAGGTTGGTAATAATCGTAATAGGACACAAAGTATTCCACTGCGTTCTTAGGGAAAAAGCTCTTGAACTCGCTAGCCAATTGGGCTGCCAATGTTTTATTGTGGGCGATGATCAAGGTCGGCTTTTGTACGGCCTCGATGAGCTTTGCCATAGTATATGTTTTTCCCGTGCCCGTAGCACCTAGTAATACCTGTGCCCATTCCCCTCGTTCAATGCCTTCCGCCAAGGACTCGATAGCCTTCGGCTGGTCTCCCATGGGGGAGTACGGTGCCTCTACTTGAAAGGGTATGCCTTCTTCAGGAAAATGATGCAATCCGCTCATAGTCCCTCCTTATATCTTTTATATCTGTAAACGTGAAAGTTCACTATCAATTCTATATCTAGTAACTTCTATATTATACCATGAAAGTCCATTTTATTGTACTGTATGTTCGATACAAATATACAGATTTCCATGCATTCCTACTAATGGATGAACAGAAGGAAGTGGCGGGTGAGACTCTTCAACGATGCCAGTTCTTCTGACGATGGAGATGATATAAAAAGAAAAGCTGAATCAAAGATCCAACTTTTCTTTCACTATCTGCTATATGTTTATTGTATTACTAGACTCAGTAAGGCCTAGGGAATAATGCCTACAATTACTTATCATCTATTGTTGTATTTCTATTAATCCGCAACGTACAGCTACCCCTTGCCACGAATCCGACGCAATTCTTCTTCTGTGATAGGTGTATCCCCTTGCAAAGTTTGTGTGGCTGTGTCATCACCTTCTAACATTTCGATGAAGATGGCAATACCACAATCAGATAAATGATGACTTTCATCACCATGGTCATGTTCTAAAGACTGCTTCATATTCTCCGCAATACGATGGACAAAGTTCCATTGCTCATCCGTATAACTTTCAATACGGCTAGCAATTTCTTTCCAATTACTTAAGAGTAAACGGGTGAGAGGTCTGTACAAATCACCGCCTACAAATTCCATAATATCTACGGCACATTCAAGGCTGTCCCCATCGATACCATAGCCATTCATCTCATTTTGGTCCACAACGTATTCATATAATTTATTTCTAGTCATGGTCCACTATTCTCCTTTGTCAAAAAGAGCATTAGCAAATTCTTTTGCATTGAAAGGACGCAAATCATCCATTTGCTCACCTACGCCAATCCAACGTACAGGAACGCCCAACTCTTCTTTGATAGAGATAACTACACCACCTTTTGCAGTACCATCTAATTTGGTCACCACAATCCCTGTCACAGGTACTGCTTCTCCAAATAATTTTGCTTGGCTCACTGCATTTTGACCTGTAGTACCATCTAGTACTAATAAGGTTTGATGCGGTGCGCCTGGGATTTGTTTATCTGCTACACGGCCGATTTTTTTCAATTCTTCCATAAGGTTGACTTTTGTGTGCAAACGCCCTGCTGTATCTACGATGACTAAGTCCGCATCCTTAGCAACGGCTGAGGCACAGGCATCGAATACTACTGCTGCTGGATCAGCACCTTCTTTATGTTTTACAATGGATACACCTACACGGTCTGCCCAAATGGATAACTGTTCAGATGCAGCAGCACGGAATGTATCCCCTGCTGCGATGATAACCTTTTTCCCTTGCTCCGCATAGTAATGTGCTAATTTCGCAATGGTTGTCGTTTTACCAACCCCATTCACACCTACTACCAAAATCACTTCTGGTTTGTGGAGTTCCAGCACTTCTTCTTGAGCTCCTAGCATTTCTGTAATGCGCTCTTCCATGAAAGGCATTACTTCACCTGTATTATTGATAATTCCTTCTGTAACTCCTCTACGAATTTCTTTCATCAAGTATGTTGTAGTTTTAGGCCCTAAATCACCAGTCAACATGGTAGCTTCTAAATCATCTAAGAAATCATCATCGATTTCAGCATAACCGATAACGATAGTTTCTACTTTTTTTACAAAATTATTTTTTGTCTTTTCTAAGCCCGCTTTCACACGGTCAAAAAAACTAAATGCCATAGTCACTATTCTCCTTTACATCATCAAAGGCTACAGTTAATAAGCGAGACACACCTCGTTCCACCATAGTCACCCCTTGTAAAACATGAGCCGATTCCATGGTCCGTTTACGATGGGTTACCACGATAAATTGTGTGGCATCCCCCAAGTTATGCAAATAGTGGCTAAAACGTTCCACATTCGCATCATCTAACGCAGCGTCTACCTCGTCAAGCACACAGAATGGAGCAGGTCGATAATCTAGCAGCGCAAAGAGCAAGGCTATGACCGTCAATGCTCGTTCCCCACCAGATAACAAGCTTAATTGTTGGCGCTTCTTTCCTGGCGGTTGGATATAAAAATCAATGCCACTTTCTAAAATGGATTCCGGGTTGGATGCTACAATTTGCGCTGTACCGCCTCCAAACAATTGAGAGAATACATGTTGAAATTTATCACGAATTACGGTAAGTACATCTTGCAACTGTTCAGACATCGCCCCATCAATTTCAGCAATAACGCCTTCGAGTTGTTCTTTAGCTATCACCAAATCTTCTTTTTGTGCATGATAAAATGCTAGCTTTCCTTCCGCTTCCTCATATTCTGCAATGGCATTAGGATTGATAGCCCCTAAGCTTTCAATCTGTCTTGCCAAGTTCGCCTGTTGTTGTTTCCACTCATGTACGGAGCCACCTAAATGTATATTCTGTGCCTCTTGTTTAGTATACCCTAAAGCGCCCAATTGTTCCAATGCTTGTTCGCCTTGTAGTTGATATTTTATTAACCCTTCTTGTAGGTCCACTAGTTTTTTCTGCACAATTCGTTGGCGTTGTTCTTGTTGATTTCGTTCTTCTTGCAATTGACTTAATTGCAACTCCCAAGTACGCACTTTTTCTTGTCCACCTTTACGGGCTTCTCCAATGGTAGCTACCCGTTCTTCTATGGCTTGTTTCTCTGATTCTAATGTTAAAACAGGTCCTCCGCCTAAGCGTGTGACATCTTCCCCTAATTGGGTCAATCTTTGATTTAAGCTTGTAATTTCTACTTCCTTATCTTTGATATGTTTTTCTAATTGTGCTAATTCTTTTTTGCTTTGTTCTAACAACAATCTAGATTGTTCCCAGCGTAAGCGTACTCCTTGCAGTTCCTCATTTTGCTCACGTTCTCGGTCTTGTAAAGTTTGCTCTTGAGCAACTAAGGTAGCGACTTGCTCTTGAGGTCCTTCTCGATTCTCTAACTGTGAAAGTTCATCTGCCAGCCTTTTGATATTCTCTCCTAAGGTAGTTTGCTTTTCTTGAACCTTTTGTAGCTCCTCATGATAGGTCTGCACCATTCCACCTAAGTTAACTTGTTCTCCTTGGGAGCGTTGTTGCTCTTGCTGTAAGCTACGTAATTGCAATTCTTCTTGTTCATAGGTTTGACGTAATCCCTTACCAGACTGTGTCAAAGCTTCTATTTCTTTGTCTAGTCCTTGTAAAGTCTGTTGTAACACCTGTGCTGTATCTCGTAATGCATGTATATCTTGCTGCAATGTATCTTGCTCTTCTTTACGGGACAAGATAGATACTTTTTTCCGTTTCGTAGCACCACCCGTTAAGGCACCACCTGGTTGCAATTGCTCTCCTGTTAAAGTAACAATCCGCAATTGTTGATGATATTCTTTTTGCAATGCTA
The DNA here is from genome assembly GCF_003992135.1 of Veillonella sp. VA142. Classification (GTDB taxonomy): domain Bacteria; phylum Bacillota; class Negativicutes; order Veillonellales; family Veillonellaceae; genus F0422. Next base: position 31,521 of record NZ_RQVN01000006.1, read on the forward strand.
ATCCATGATCCAAGGTATCTACAATCAAAGTACGCCCTAATAGCTGATTAAATACGCCTGTATATTGTGTATCAAATTGAATGCAGTCTACACCCAATCCCAATACATAAGGCGATGTTAAGGCTTTATGATCCAGACGTTTTCCTCGTACCATATCCATCGGTAAAAACGTAACACGACCACCTTGTGTGCGTTTTAAGTATTGTACTGCTTCAGAAGCAATCTTTGCAGTCTCTGTGATAACTTGATGAATAGCACCACCTAAAGCAGTTTCAATGGCCACTAAGAATTTTTCTTCCACAGTGAATACATCACCAATAGCTCCACGAATATGAGAAGACCAAGTTTCTTTCGCTTGTAATACATGTTTTGTGCCTTCCAAATAACCTTCATGCAGCTCTTCCCAGCTATGTAACAGTTCTAAACGACCTTCTTTAGCTTGCAGTGTTCTTTGTACTTCTACTAATTCCTGATTGTTTTGTCGACGTCTATTCTCTAGCTGTTGTAATGATTGACGTGCTGTCTGCAATGCTTCCTGTGCTTCATCAACAACCTGTTGTTGCGCCTCTAACTGCACTTTTGCCTGTGTCATAGATTCCTCTAAATCTTGCAAGGTCGCTTGTAAGCGTTGCGCATCATCTTTCTTTTGTGTTTCTAACTCTTCCTCTCTTGCTAATTGATGGCGGGCTTCCTCCAACTCACGAACAACACGAATATGACGCTCATGAGCATGCTGCTCCGCTATGCGCATACCATCTAAATTAGCCTTCACTTGACTAAGAGAGTCTCGAGTATTTTGCAAATTAGATTCAGCCTGTTTCACATCTTTGCCAATGACTTCTAAAGTATTTTCTTCCTCTTTCAAGGATGCTAAATCACGGTCATACTGTTCCTCTTTTTCTTCCAGTTCTTCCTTCCAAGTTCTTAACTGTTCTTCTCCATCTTTTAACTCTGCCACCATATTGGCTTCTTTTAGGCGAGCCACTTCAATTTGTCCGGTTAATTCCCCTAATTTACCTTGTAACGTGGCAAATTCATCTTCCATACTTCGGTGGGTTTCACGAAATATTTGAAGCTCATTTTGTGTTGTCGTATAGGTCTCTTGAATGGTATCTAAACTAGTTTCTAACTCTTCTTGCTCACGAAGGTAGGATAAGTTTTCATTTTCTTGTCGTGTAAATAAACGATCTGCCGTTTTATAGTCATGAAATGTAATGGCTCCATCATAGTTACGTTTCTCTTGTGATAATGTATTGTACTCACGTGTCACATTAGCTTTCGTTTCTAATTCTACTAATTGATCTCCAAGAGTACTCATTACATCATCTAAGCGTTCCATATTACGATCTGTACTGTTGATACGTCGAATGGCATCTTCTTTATTCATTTTGAAGCGAGAAATACCTGCCACATCTTCAAAGATTAATCGCCGTTCTTCTGGTTTACTATTCAAGATAGTATCGATACGATTTTGTCCAATAATGGCCATAGAATCTTTACCTAAGCCTGTATCTGCTAATAATAGATGAATATCTTTTAAGCGGCAATTTCTTTTGTTGATTTGGAACTCACTTTCACCATTACGATACATACGGCGTGTGATAACTACTTCAGCCAATTCCTTGCCCAACGTACCATCACTGTTATCAAAAATTAAATTTACCTCAGCCGCATTATGAGGACGACGAGCTTCTGTGCCAGAAAAAATAATATCTTCCGCTTTTTGTCCACGCAAATGGCGCACATTCGATTCTCCCAAGACCCAACGAATTGCGTCGGTAATATTACTCTTACCACTGCCATTAGGGCCTACAATCCCAGTCATGCCTGGAGAAAAAGACACTACCGTTTTATCAGCAAAGGACTTAAATCCTTTCATTTCTAGTCGCAATAATTGCATGACTGCTTCCTTTCTATCTATAAATAGGTACATTCTAAAATTATACAATGTCTATAGTTTTCATTCTATACTTTATACGTATACCTATGTTCCACATCTTATCACATATATCGATACAGACCACAAGTCAATCCACGGCTGTATACCGATAGGAGTCACTTTAAAGAACCAAACCATATAATATAGTATCTATCATGACATGTACGATTCCAGTATTATTATTTCCTTCTTTTTGTTTCCAAGTCCATTCTATCTGCTCATATTCCTGTCCAAAGTACTCTACATTCTTATTTTTCAATCCACGTACTTTTGATGTGAAAGGCCTTGGATATTCTACGATAACCTTATGAATCACACCAAATACTTCTTGGTGTTCTTCTATGGCTTGCTGGATAGCTTGAAGCCATTCATAATTGACTACCAATTCTCCAAAGGCAGGAGCATAGGGTCCTCCTACAATACCACGACCAGCATCAAAGTCTTCTGTACTTTGTAATCCTACACGTATGATCTGTGTACCTTTGCCTTCTAAATACGATTTTAAAAAAGCACTATAGGCTACCGCTTGCTCTATTGTTAATGGTACATAACTACCTTCACGAACACGATCAGCTAGTTCTGTGTCTTCAATGACAATCACAGGATAAATACGACACACATCCGCCCGTAATTGTCCTGCTTTCACCGCCGTATTTACTAAAGTCGTCCACGTCTCTCCTGGTAATCCAGGAAGCAGCTGTATACCTAGTGTCATGCCTTGTGCTCGAATCATTTTACAAGCCTGTTCCACATCTTCTACCGTATGCCCTCGTTTAGCATCTACAAGCATATCCTCATCTAATGTTTGTACCCCTAATTCAATGGTTCTTACACCACTAGTATAGAGCTCTTTCAATCGAGATTCTCTGATGGCATCAGGTCGAGTAGACAAGCGGATTCCTTGAATTAATCCCTGTTGAAATGCTTCTGTAGCAGGCTCCAATAATGTATTTTGCACTTCTTGTGGGATAGCCGTAAAGCTACCGCCAAAGTATGCCACTTCCCATTGTCCTTTGTGACCTTGTTCAGATATTGTCTCACGAATGGACCTACGGATAGTATCCACCGATACCATTTCTTGTTGTCCAGAAATACGTGGCTGATTACAAAATACACAAATATAAGGGCACCCAATATGAGGTATAAAAAATGGAAGTAATCTAGTTTTCTCTTTTTTTACTTTCCTCATAGGAGCCCCCTTAACTATAGGTATTTCGTGTATGTAAACAATTCTTTATAAACTACATCATACAAGATGATATATGACAATCCTATCAGCACTTAATAGGTACTCATCTATTGTATCATGACAGTCAGTTTCATGGTATCACAACCATATGAGCCATTTTACTCTTATCAAAGAAAAAGGGAGTGGTTCCCCACCCCTCAATCCTTACTATTGTATAAGCTTTTCATAAGCCTCTTTTGCAGCCGCTTGAGCTGCTACTTTTTTATTTCGTCCAGAACCTATCCCTGATGGAATTCCATCAACGACCACTTCCATAGTAAAAAATTTATTATGATCCGGTCCCTCCTCATTAATGACATGATACCGTATCACAGATTCTCCTTTTTGTTGTACCAACTCTTGGAGCAAGGTTTTAAAGTCTTTTCCTACTTTTCCTAAAAGTGCCATTTGGAGATATCCATGCAAATGACTCAAAACGAACTGTTTTCCCACTTCGTAGCCACACTCTAAATAGATAGCTCCTAAGACAGCCTCAAAAGTATCTGCTAAAATAGAGTTCCGATCAGCTCCGCCGCAGTGACGCTCTCCCCTGCCTAATCGTAGATATTTCCCTAAGGCTAAGGAACGACTACATTCAGCCAAAGAACCTTCACATACAGTACAAGCTTTTAAACGGGTCAGTTCACCCTCAGTCATTTCTGGATATGTAGTAAATAAATATTCTCCTATAATAAGATCTAACACAGCATCCCCTAAAAATTCCAAACGTTCATTATGGTGTTCGTGGGATAACTTATGTTCATTCGCATAAGAAGAATGTGTTAATGCACGGTTTAATGTGCTTATATTTTGTAAGGGCAAATGTAAATCCGCAATAAGCTCGTGAAGTAATTCTTCACGAGCCTTGCTAGTTACTTTGCTACTTTTAGGAGCATTCACAATTACGCCTCATAACGACGAACAACGATAGTACCGTTGTGTCCACCAAAACCGAAGGAGTTAGAAAGAGCCACATCAACTTTCATATCACGAGCTCCATCAGATACATAATCTAAATCCAATTCTGGATCTGGGTTGTCAAGGTTAATTGTTGGATGCACTTTGCCAGTTTCAATAGCCATTGCCATAACAATCGCTTCGATAGCACCAGCCGCACCTAATAAGTGACCTGTCATAGATTTAGTGGAGTTTACAGCTAGCTTACTAGCATGATCTCCGAATAATTGTTTAATAGCTAATGTTTCATTCGCATCATTAATGGATGTAGATGTACCATGAGCATTGATATAATCAACTTCTTCAGGTTTAATACCTGCATCATTTAATGCTAATTCCATACATTTACGGGCTTGCGTGCCGCCTGGTGCAGGAGAAGAGATATGATATGCATCACCATTAGTACCATATCCCACTACTTCTGCGTAGATATGTGCACCACGTGCTTTTGCATGTTCTAATTCTTCCAATACAACGATACCAGAACCTTCACCCATGACGAATCCATCACGATCTGCAGCAAATGGACGAGATGCTTTTGTAGGTTCATCATTGCGTGTAGACATAGCTTTCATAGATGCGAAACCTGCTACTGCTGCTGGAGAAACTGCGGCTTCCGTACCACCAGCAAACATTACATCTGCTTGACCATGAGCAATCATGCGGAATGCTTCACCAATTGCATTCGTACCAGATGTACAAGCTGTAACAACAGTTTCCACTGGTCCACGCAACCCTAATTGAATAGATACACGGCCAGATACCATATTAGCAATCATCATAGGCACTGCAAATGGGCTGACACGACCTGGGCCTTTTTCAAATAAAGTTACATATACATCGTGGATAGAATCAATACCACCAATACCAGTACCTACTACAGTACCGCAACGATCCAAGTCTTCTTTATCTAAATCTAAATCAGCATCTTTTCTCGCCAACACAGCAGCTGCAATAGCAAATGCAGCAGAGCGGTCCATACGACGCGCTTCTTTTTTATCGATTCCAAATTGTGTTGGGTCAAAATCTTTAATTTCACCCGCAATACGAGTTGCATAATCACTTGCATCAAATCGAGTAATAGGACCGATACCGGATTCACCCCGTAACAATGCATTGTAAAAGTCATCTTTACCGATTCCTACTGGTGTCACAGCACCTAAACCAGTAATAACAACACGTCTTTCCATTATTCCACCTCTTTATAATCTCATTTAATCAATGGCTGCAGCCTCAGAAACTAGGCGAGCAAAAATTTCGTTCACAGGTAATATGGAGTCTACTTTACGCATATTATTACCTGAGAATACCAATCCCGTTTCAACGTCCCCTTGTTGAGCACGTGAAAGAGCTTTAATAATACAGAATTTGTGTGAACAATGCTTCAAGCATCGATGACACTCTGTAGGTGGCGGTACTGTACCGTCTAATACTGTTTCTGCAAACTTATTACGCAACGCTTGTCCTGGAAGCCCTACTGGACTTTGAATCAAGACAATGTCATCTGGAGCATCTGCACGTACGTACATTTTTTTCAATTCATCAGAGGCATTACACTCCACACTAGCAGCAAAACGGCTTCCCATTTGCACTCCACTAGCACCAAGTTTAATCATCTCCACAATATCTGCTCCATCAAGAACCCCACCAGCACCAATGACTGGGATGTTTTTCACAGCTGCTACCACTTCTGGTACTAGATCACGAGAGGAGCGATCTGTACCTAAGTGACCACCTGCTTCACAACCTTCCACGATGACTGCGGAGGCTCCTAATCCTTCAGAAATACGAGCTAATTTAGGAGTAGATACGATAGGTACAATAGGTGTACCAGATTCACGTCCTAAAGCAAACATATCTCTGGAAAATCCTGCGCCAGCTACGACGAGGTCAATACCCTCTTCAATGGCCGTTTTTACAAGCCCTAAAAATTCTGTAGCGGCTACCATTGCATTTATACCGATAATGCCCGTAGGCGATAATTTCCTTGCTAATTGTATTTCGTATCGTAATTCATCAAAAGGCATGCCAGATGCTGCAATCAGGCCGATACCACCTTCATTTGCAACTGCTGCAGCCAACCGAGCTGTAGACAATCGGATTGCCATTCCACCTTGAATTACCGGTACTTTGGCTACCAATTTCCCTATATTAAGTTCAGGGAGTTTCACTATTATTCCTCCTATGTGCAAATCCACTAAGGGGGCTAGGCCCCCTTTCGTGGTGCATAAGTGCTAAGACTTATTTTGTAGAATCGATGTAATCAACTGTGTCTTTTACAGTTTTGATTTTTTCAGCAACATCATCAGGGATTTCAATATTGAATTCCTCTTCAAATGCCATGATCAATTCAACGATGTCAAGAGAGTCAGCGCCCAAATCATCGATGAAAGTGGAATCGATAGCCACTTCAGATTCGTCAACGCCTAATTGTTCAACAACAATAGCTTTTACTTTGTCAAATGTGCTCATTACGTACACCTCCTTTCATGTAGTCTATGTATAGGATCTTGCGTTTACATCACCATTCCGCCGTCTACATTGAGAACTTGGCCAGTAACATAACTTGCAAAGTCAGACGCTAAAAACGTTACTACACTAGCAATTTCTTCCGGTTGACCCATGCGGCCAAATGGAATACTAGCTGCAATACCTTCTTTAATTTTTTCAGGCAATACATCTGTCATCGCTGTTTCGATGAAGCCAGGTGCTATTGCATTGACAGTAATGCCACGTGCTGCTAATTCTTTTGCACATGTTTTAGTAAAGCCAATTACCCCTGCTTTAGCAGCGGCATAATTGGCCTGGCCCACATTACCTGTCACACCTGATACAGATGTCATGTTGATAATGCGTCCAGAACGTTGTTTTACCATGATTTTAGCCACAGCTTTAGAAACTAAGTATACTCCTTTTAAGTTGATATTTAATACATCGTCCCAATCAGAATCTTTCATACGGATCAACAATCCATCACGAGTAATCCCTGCATTGTTTACAAGAATATCAATATGACCGAATGCTGCATAAGCTTCATCCACCATAGCTTGAACTTCTTCAGCATTACTTACATCAGCTTTAATTTTTAACGCTTTACGTCCTAATGCTTCAATTTTTTCTACAGTTTCATCGGCTACAGCCTCATTACCAATAAAGTTTACAACAATATCTGCTCCTGCTTTTGCTAACTCGATAGCGGTTGCTTGTCCAATGCCTCGAGAAGCGCCTGTTACTAGAGCTACTTTACCTGTTAAATCCATCTTATTCTCCTTGTAAGAATGCAATCGCTGCTGCTAAGGATGATTCATCTTCAACATTGGCTAATTCCATTGCTTTGTTAATTTTCTTTGTGAAACCTGTTAATACTTTTCCAGGGCCTACTTCAACAAATCGAGTTACCCCAAAGTTTATCATAGTAGCTACGCAATCCTCCCAAAGTACCGGTGCTGCTGCTTGTTTAACTAAGGCTGCTTTAATAGTAGCCCCATCTGTTAGGATTTCCCCTGTAATATTTGCTACTACTGGAATTTGAGCATTCTTCACTTCGATTTTATCTAATTCTTCTTGTAAGCGTTTCGCTGCTGGTTCCATCAAACGACTATGGAAAGGCGCACTAACTGGTAACATAACAGCACGCTTAGCCCCAGCTTCTTTCATTTTTTCAGCTGCCACTTCTACAGCTTTTGTAGCACCGGCGATCACAATTTGTCCTGGGCAATTAAAGTTAACCGCTTGTACAGATCCTACAGTATCGTTCACTTCACCACAGATGCGAACTACTTCTTCACGTGGTAATGCTAAGATAGCTGCCATGGCACCTTCGCCCAATGGCACCGCTTCTTGCATGTATTCGCCACGTTTATGCACTACATAGACAGCCTCTTTAAAGTCAAGAACCCCGGCTGCTACTAGAGCACTATATTCACCAAGACTATGTCCACCTACAATATCAGGTGTAAAATCTTTTTCTTTTAATACTTCATAGCACGCCACACTAGCTGTTAAAATAGCAGGTTGTGTGTTTGCTGTTTTTACTAATTCCGTATCTGGCCCTTCAAAACATAATTGTGAAATGGAATATCCCAATGCTTCATCTGCTTGTGCAAAACGCTCTCTTACAATAGGGTACGCTTCGTACAAATCTTTCAACATACCTACTTTTTGAGACCCTTGACCTGGGAATACAAATGCTGTTTTCATAAGCTTTCCTCCTGCTTATCGGATAACAGATTTCAAGTTCAACATAACTTCTTCTGCTTCACGAACAATATCTTGAATAATTGTTGCGCAAGGTTTTACGTCAGTCAACATACCTGCAATTTGTCCAATCATAACGGAACCGTTTTTAGTTTCCCCTTCAATAGCAGCTTTTCTAAGTGTACCAGCACCTAGATTTTCAAGAGCTTCTTTTGGTGCACCACTGAACTCAAGGGATTGATATTTACGAGCTAATAAGTTTTCAATGATACGAACTGGGTGTCCAGTTGTCAAGCCTGTCATCACTGTGGAGCGATCTTTCGCCTTTAATACAGCTTCTTTATAGTTTTCATGAGCAATACATTCTTCAGATACTACGAAACGAGAACCCATTTGAACGGCACTAGCGCCCAATGCTAAGGCTGCTGCCATACCGCGACCATCGGCAATACCACCAGCCGCAATCACCGGTACATCCACTGCATCAACAATTTGAGGAATTAAACACATAGTAGTAATATCCCCTACGTGACCGCCAGACTCAGTACCTTCTGCGATAACTGCATCAATGCCACCACGAAGTAGCCGTTTTGCTAAGAGTACAGAGGCTACTACTGGAATTACTTTAGTACCGATTTCTTTGAAAGCTGGTACCCATGTAGATGGGTTCCCTGCTCCTGTTGTGATTACTGGAACGCGCTCTTCTAAGGCTACTTCCATTACTTCATTCACAAATGGAGACATCAACATGATGTTACAACCATATGGTTTATTAGTGCGTTCTTTCAATTTATGAATTTCTGCACGGAATACATCTGGAGGCATATGACCTGCACCAATGATTCCCAAACCGCCTGCCTCAGACACAGCAGCTGCTAATTCAGCTGTACCTAACCAAGCCATACCACCTTGAAGAACGGGATACTCTATCCCTAACAAATCACAAATATCAGTCTTAATCATCTTTTCCTCCTTAGCACCATTTCATTACTAGACTTGCCCAAGTTAATCCTGCACCAAATCCAGCAACGGCAAGATTATCACCTTTCTGTAATTGTCCTGCACGCACTGCTTCATCTAGAGCAATCGCAATGGATGCTGCTGATGTGTTTCCATACTTAGGTAAATTAATAAATACTTTATCTTCTGTCAGATGCAAACGATCTGCTGCAGATTTGATAATACGGGTATTCGCTTGATGTGGAATAAAGAAATCTAATTCATCCACTTTCATATTGGCCATTTCTAAGGCTTTCAATACGGTTTTGCCCATTGTTTTTACGGCAAATTTATATACCTCTTGTCCATTCATATGAATGAAAGTAAGTCCTTCTTCACGTCGTTCCGTAGTCGGTGGTAATGCTGTTCCACCTGATGGAATACATAGATGCATTCCACCACTTCCATCAGCACCCATATCCATACCGAGCATACCATAGCCTGCTTCTACTGTAGACACCACAGCAGCTCCAGCACCGTCTCCAAAAAGAACACATGTATTGCGATCTTCCCAGTTTACTACTCGCGATAATACTTCTACACCTATGACTAGGACATTTTTAAACAATCCTGCATTGATATAGGAACTAGCTGTAATCAGAGAGTATACATATCCTGAGCACGCAGCAGACAAATCAAAGGCTGCCGCTTTCGTAGCTCCTAGATTAGCTTGTACTAAACATGCTGTAGATGGAATTGCCATATCGCCTGTTAATGTGGCAACGATGATACAATCAATATCTTCTGCTGTTAACTTAGCTGCTTCTAAAGCTTTTTTTGCTGCTTCCGTAGCCATATCCGAAGCATTTACACCTTCTGGTGCAATTCTACGTTCTTTAATGCCGGTTCGTTCTTGAATCCAAGCATCGCTGGTATCTACCATTGTTTCTAAGTCCGCATTTGTAAGAACTTTTTCTGGCACATAACTACCGGTACCAATAATTCCGACTGGCTTATTCAGCATTGTCATATGTTAGGGTCCCTTCTTCTTCAATACTAGAGGAAATATGTTCAATCAATTTCCGATCTACCAAATCTCCAGCAATTTTAATAGCTGTCATAATTTCCTTAGCCTTTGAGCTACCATGGCAAATGATAAATACACCATTTACTCCTAACAACGGAGCGCCGCCATTTTCTGTATGATCTAGTCGTTTTTTTATTTTCTTAAACACAGGAACGATTAATAATGCTCCCAGTTTAGAGATAATACTACTTTGTTTAATACCCTCTTTTAGAATATCTTGCACTACAGATACAAGACCTTCCGCAAACTTGAGCACCACATTGCCTACAAATCCATCACAAACTACTACATCTACTGTTCCTTTTGGAATATCGCGACCTTCTACATTTCCTTTGAAAGGAATTGTTTTTAGTTGTTGCAGTAAAGGATATGTTTCTAACACAACTTCATTACCTTTGGTCGATTCTTCACCAATATTCAGCAAACCTACTGTTGGGTTAGGTTTACCAAGTAACAACTGTGCATAGTTATATCCCATGATAGCCCCTTGCACTAAATGTTTCGGTTTACTATTCGCATTAGCACCGGAATCTAACATAATCGTTACACCATTCGCTGTTGGTAATGGTGTAGCAATACACGGACGTTCGATCCCTTTGATTCTCCCCAATCCCAACAAAGCTGATGCCACAGCTGCCCCAGTGCTGCCTGGCGCGATAACTGCATCGCAAACCTTATCACGAACTAAACGTGTAGCAACTGCAACAGATGCATCCTTTTTCTTGCGTAGCGCAATACTAGGATGCTCATGCATTTCAATAACTTCACTAGCATGATGAATTGAAATTCGTGGATTTTCCAGTTCACCTTCTGCTTCTAAAATTTCTTTTATTTTGTTTTCATCACCGACAAGCACGATATCCATAGTATCATATTCGTGCACAGCGGCAATAGAGCCTAAGACTATTTCGAGGGGAGCAAAATCGCCACCCATAGCATCTACTGCAATCTTCATAGTTCACCTTTATTCTATCACAGATTCCATAATGAATTTAGCGCGAAACACCTCTTTTATGTTATCTTTGATTGTTACTTTTATAAAGAATTTTTCTCCTCGTTGTCGCACTAACTCTGCTTTCGCCGCCAAATTGACATCACTCTTTACGAGACTTTTATATTTAATGTTACCAACACCAGCAATCATCGTAGGAACTCCTACAATGGCTCTTGCCAACGAGTTAGCCTGCGCATATAAATATTGTGCCTCTACGTAACCAGAACGATCTAGCATGTCTTTTGTAGTGCGAAGAACACTGATGCCGTATTGTCCTACTGCTAAATCAATGACATCTCCTACCACATCTGCCCGATCAATATGCTGTCGGTCATCAGAATGCTCCTGTGCCATCGCCTTAATCCGTTCACGCAATTCAGGAATACCTAGAGCCAAACGATCCAATCGAATGGTAGGAACACTGACACCAAAATATGTGGCCAATTCCTCATCTGTCGTGAAGGGACTTATATTCAGTTTTTCGCGCAATAACTGTTGTCGTTCTTCCTTCTTTATACGACTCATATAACCACCTTTTATGACCAAGTAATAATACTTCCATACAATTATACTCTAAAGTGATAATAGCATGCAAGCTTTTCTTGATTGCTATGCAAAATATGCATAGTTATTTGAGAATAGTCACTTTTCCTTCATTGATTTTTACTTGGATTGGTGAGCTTCCATCCGATGCATTAGGTCTATGGTCTATTACTTTAATATACCCTTTTACCACTTCCACCACGATAGGATATACATCTTCTTGGTAAATGATACCTGCTGTTTCTGGAGTATCTCCACCAATGATGTTCTGAATGTGACTTCCTGTGAAAGTATAGTCTTTGCCTGTAGCCAATACCTCTTCATGATTAGTACGATGTCGTTTAGCACCTATCCATTGATTATGCCAAATGGCATTATTTTTTAATATCAAGGTAATCCCTGATTGATGAGGGTTGTTGCCACTCTCAGAAAATTCGTTTAAGGCTCCTCCAGTCCAACTGGAGTCTTCTGTACCTAAGTTCATCACAATATAGGAACCATGACGCCCTGGATTAGGGTTCAGTCCATAATTTTTATTGAGCACACCAAGATTGCCCCTCACTTGCACTGTCGGATACTGAACAACCTTCTCCTCAGAGGAATTGATTCCTCCTGCATAGGTATCAGCTAATCGACTTATACCAACCCCTATACTACCTTCTTCTACAATAACGCCATATACATCAGCTCGTTGGAAGGGCATCGTGTCAATTGTTACAGGGCCATCCAAAGTAATATAGCTATCTTTGTTCGCTTGCACGCCATTACCAACGGCATGAATTACAGTAGGGCCGTGGACAACAACCTTTGTGTCATATTTTGGTTCATCAAATTGTTTGCGCCCAAACCCTGCATAAATGCCACTCATGTAATAATGTGCCATCTCATCCACTTGGTCATAAGGGATTGCATTTTTCACATCAATATACAAACCCTTATCCACTGTTACCTTCGTACCATCCAACACATACATACCAGTTACATTATGATACTTATCCAACTCCTTATCATAACCTACACCACTCACTTGCAGATACAATCCCTCAGGATATTGTAATACCTCATGATATTTACGCATACCCAAAGCACGTCCTGTAGTCTGCACAGTAATACGTTCTGGCTGGGTTACAATAGATTCATACACCGTGTCAGCTGAAGTACCGTACACACTAGGCAATAGACTCAAACAACCTAGTATCATTCCTATTGTGAGATTTCTACTATATATCATATATATCCCCTTTTGCACACCATGCCATTATCTAATAGTATATATTCTAGTATACCATTGGCCTAGACCATTGCCTATGGTAGTATTATTCGGATTCGGCATACAACATATAGTATCTTTTAAAAATAGGGCTATATCGAAATATCTTTATTCATTACTTTTATTTTTTATAAATACAATATGCCAACAACAGGTATCACTTAATTCTCTTTACCTGTTGCAATATTAAAATAGAGGAAAGTCGATACTTTTTTAATCAACTTTCCTCTATTGTATTGGGAGCTATTTTGTTACAGCTCCTTTACTCATTTAATATTAATCATGTGGTTTCACGTAGTCTTTTGGCAATACTACTTCATACTCTTTACCTGTTGCAATGGTATCTACCATGCACCGTAAGCCTTTAATAACAACTTCTTTTGCCATACTGGGTTGACCAGGCTTTGTTACTACTTGCGATGGTAAATACGGAATATGTACAAAACCACAGCGGATGCCTTTATCATGCACTTCATAAGATACGCCATAAAAAATATGATTACATACGAAGGTTCCTGCTGTGTTTGATATACTTGCAGGAATCCCCGCATGTTGCAATCCACTCACCATATGCTTGATTGGTAATGTAGCAAAATAAGCAGGATTGCCCTCTTTCACAATAGCTTCATCTTTTGGCTGATTCCCTTTATTATCAGGAATACGAAAATCATCTACATTGATTGCCACACGTTCTACAGTTATATCAGGGCGCCCTCCAGCTTGTCCCACAAGCATAATTGCTTCAGGATTATATTCTTGAATAGCTTCCCGAACAGTCTCAATGCTATCATATCGCACTGTAGGAATCATTTTTGTAACTACTGTATATCCATTAGATGTATACCCATTAAGTTCTTTGACTGCCTCCCACGCTGGGTTAATAGGTTCTCCACCAAATGGGTCAAACCCTGTAAGTAATATTGTTTTCATCATATGACTCCTTTATTTAAAAGATTACTAAATAATACATAATTAAAATATTAACTACTAATAATGCCATAGCAATAGGCCACTGTGCTTTAATAACTCCATATTGATCTTTCATTTCTAAAAGAGCCGTAGGTACAATATTAAAATTCGCTGCCATAGGTGTAACTAATGTTCCGCAATAGCCTGCTAACATGGCAACAGGACCAATATAAGCAGGGTTTGCACCATGCATTTGAATTAACATCGGAATACCAATACCCGTAGTCATCATGGCAAAAGCAGCAAAAGCATTCCCCATTACAATTGTAAATATAGCCATACCTATACAATACGTGGCCACTACCGCAAAAATATTCTCTACAGGGATAACACTAGATATGCCGGTTGCAATCACTTGTCCAACTCCTGCAAGACCGAATACATAGCCTAATGCTGCTAGTAATTGTGATAAGATAGCAGTCCAGCCAATGGCATCAATCAAGCGTCTACCTTCATTAAAACCTTGATGAATAGATACACGTGTCAATCCAAATGCTAATAATAATGCTGCAATCGCGGCAATCCCTAACCCTACTAAAGCACCTAATTTTGTAAAGATACCAATGATAAAAGTGACAATTCCAACTAATAAAGCTGGCACAAATATAGCATTACCAATCCGTTCAGATTCAGACTGTTTCATCTCCATAGTAGATTCGTTATAGCTTCCTTTACCTAACTGTTTTGTAGCTACAATAACAGCTAAAGCAATAACCATCCAACCGTTAATTTCATCAGGAATATACTTACCAAAAATAAAACTAATTCCGTAAATCAACCAAAATAATCCTGTGCCAAAACGTTTCGAATTTGTTGTATCCATAAAAGATAATATTGAAACGACAATCAAAATAATACCTGTTAAAATATATATTAATTCCAATGCAGGTAACCCAAATAGTTCCATTATTGTACCTCCTATTGATGCGTAGAATGTTTCGATAATAAAGCTTTCACTCTATTATCGAATAGAATATATCGGATCGATGCCAAAATATAAGCAATAATAGCAGTAGGAATGCAATATATCACCATATCTCCTAACTCTACTGGTATACCCGCTTGGTCCATAACTCCTTTGATTAATAGAAGACCACCTGCAGCAATAAACATATTTTGCCCAAAGAAGTTCCCAATATTATCAGAAGACGCTGCCATAGCACGTATTTCATCTAATACTTCTTGAGGTGCTTCTTTACCATGCAACGCAGCTGCTTCTGCCATAGGAGCAATTAAAGGGCGTACAAAGGCAGGCATTCCAGCCAATGTGATTCCTAATGCAACTGTAATTTGTCGGATTAACATATAAAGCATACAAATACGCCCTGCTGTTGCTGCATTAATCTTACCTATTAAGTATTCTGCACGCTCACGTAAACCATGGCGCTCCATAATACCCACCACCGGTAAAATTAAAATAAATAAAGACATGTAGCGGTTGGTTACGAAAGCTTTACCAATCGCTGCAATTGTATCACGTACACTGATACCTCCTGCTAAGCCAGTAATAATGCCTGCAACTAAAATAACTAAAAGTGCATTAAATCGAAAAGCTAAGCCTAAAATCATTACTACAATACCAGATAATACTAGCATAGATATCCTCCTTCCATAAAACACAATATACTCTTATTATATGTAATTTCATCACTAATTTAAACTATTAATTTTATATCTATACAAAATAATAATTATGTTATGAATTTATAGATATTAATACAGTTGTAATCACTTGTTTAATACTTAAATCTAAAAAAATAAAGAAAAGTTGATACTTTTTAATCAACTTTTCTCTACTTTATTGGAGTTATTTTGTTACAGATTCTTAGTTTGCACTCAATATTCCATTAGAATTTAAGTTTCATACCTACATTATACGTACGTCCAGCTGTCGCTTCTTTGGCATAGTATTCACGATCAAATATATTTTGTACGCCAAATTGCAATGTTGCTTCTTTAGACACTTTATAATTCACATAGGCATTATGTAAGAAGTACGCATCTTCTGAATCAGGTTCTCCTGTAGCTATACTACTAGCTTGACGGGCGCTGACATACTGCATATCCCAAACTGCATTCCACTTACCACTGTTGTATTCAATACCACCATGGAATAGATGTTTAGGAATCGTATAATTCCACGCTTTTCCACTTGAAAGTTTTGTATTTGCTATTACAGGGCTATCTATCTTTCCTAACTCCCATGTATAATTTCCAAATAAGGACCACTTAGGAGAAAATCTATGACTGACTTCTACTTCTACCCCACGCCGTACCTCAGTTCCAACATTTAAGTATTTTTTATAATCATCGTCACCATTAGTTTTTTTGAAGGTTATATATTGAATCTTATCCTTTGTGTTCACGTAAAATGCAGATAGATTTAAATAAGAATTATCATTCCATTCCTTTTTTATACCTATTTCAAATGTATCAGAATGTTCAGGTTTTAATTCTGGATTAGCATGAATATTTGAATCATTGGATTTACCACGATACACTTGATACAACGTTGGTGGTGCAAAGGAATGTCCATACGATGCATATACATTAACAGAATCATTAATATACCGTTCTATGGACAACTTAGGACTAATCTCCGTATAGGATTCATCGTTATGGTGTGCTACCTCATAAGCCTTCGTCTTAGTATTATATTCCCCATGTGATCCATCATACTTTTTAAATCGGTCCAATCGAAACCCTGCATACACAGCCCAATCATCATTAGGGCGATACGTATCCTGTACGAATACTGCTATACTTCTTGAGGACCCAGTATTGGTTTCTTTCACTCCATTTGGTATTGTCTTCGAATCTACCGATTTTTTATCTCTCCAATGTTTCAGCTCTAAAATAGATTGGTCAAAGCTTTCCTGTTTCCAATTCAATCCCCCTACCAGTTGATGTTTTCCTTGTGGTTTCCACGCTTTTTGTATATCTAAATGATAGGCTTTCCCTGGATAGAATGAATACGTTCCACGCCCTTCATAATTACTAGCATTTGGGCTAGTTGGTTCAGAGTAACCATCTTTCTTTTTATCTAAGAATCCCAATGAAATCTGAAGTTTATTAGCCTCATTCTTATATTGTAAATTATGAGATTGATACTCGAGTTCTGCTTCATGCCCTAACATACCATTAAGTGATACATATTTTGTACCCCCTACTTTCACATTGCCACTGAAAGTAGGTTGGTTATTCACATTAACTAATGTGGTAGCATTATTGTAAGAATATTTGTGATTTGCATGCGTATAGCGATAGGTTAATACTTGCTTATCTCCTACATCGAACGTAATATAGGATGATATGTTTTTGGTATCCAAGGATTTATCCCCACGATTGCCCAAAATATATTTCCCTTTATGTAATTGTGTTAATGCTGTATCTGGTGTGAGTAAGTTGGATGGCTTTTTCTTAGGATTTATATCTTTTGCCTCTGTTGCAACAAAAAAGCCTGGAAACCCTTTTGTCCTACGTTCTTCTGCTAATACCCCGATAGACACACGATCAGACACCCGAGCATCAAAGCCTAATTCATTATTCCAAGTACCGTAGGTACCACCATTCACCTTACCATGCCAGCGGATCTCCTTAGACCCTGCTTTCGGTGGCATCTGTTTAGTAGTAATACTAATGACACCAGCTACACCTTTTCCTCCATAAAGCGAAGAACTAGCGCCTCGCACTAATTCAATACGTTCAATTGAGTGAACTGGAATCACTTCCCAATCTACCTTATTATTAAATGTATTATTCATAGGGATACCATCTACCAATACAGATATATTTTTAGAGTCAAAGCCACGAACCTGTAGTTCTCCCGTTGAAGCTTGACTTTTATATACTCCTGGCAATAATTGAAGTGCTTCAGTCACCGTATCTACCGCACGGTTATCTATATCTTTTGCAGTAATAACAGATATAGAACTAGGTGTTTGAGCAATATCTTGTAATGTCCTAGTCGCAGTAACTGTGACCGTAGGTAACACCACGGTTTCTTCTATTTCTTGTGCATTCACTGCATAGCTACTTTGCCCACTCATAGCTATGAGTATCATAGATAATAAGGTAGAATACGTTATTTTTCGTTGTGTATGTTTCATTGGCTCTTCCCTTCTTCCTATAAAACAACTATTAAACCTCAATCAGGAGAGTGATAACAAAAAAGCGGCCGAAGCCGCTTTCTATACATACGTAAAATTATTTACGTAAACCTAATTTTTCTAAAATCGCACGGTAGCGTTCGATATCTTTACGACGAAGGTAGTCAAGCATGTTACGGCGTTGACCAACTAATTTTAAAAGACCACGACGAGAATGATGATCTTTTTTGTGCTCTTTTAAATGCTCTGTTAAGTATACAATGCGATTAGTTAAAATCGCGATTTGTACTTCTGGGGATCCAGTGTCACCTTCGTGAACAGCGAATTCTTTAATAATAGCTGCTTTAGCTTCTGTAGTTAACATGTTTCATGTCCTCCTAAAAATTACAATTCCATAGGCCAAAGTAATGGGCGGAGACTCAATTACCTCGCCTAGGTTAATACATCGGTATCTATGATACTATACTTTATAGTAAAAGTAAAGTGCTTAGCCCAACATCATGCGGTCGCTCAGAGTATTTTCGCTGGCTACTTCAAAGCGCTCTAATAAATCTTGTACGGTTAAGCTAGCTTTTTCCTCTCCTCGTACATCATAAATCACTTTACCATTATCCATCATAATCAACCGATTGCCGAATCGCAAGGCATCGCGCATATTATGCGTAATCATTAGCGTCGTCAATTGATGTTCTTTTACTAATTCGTCAGTGAGTTGCAATACTTTTTCTGCCGTTTTCGGATCTAAGGCTGCCGTATGTTCATCTAGCAACAATACTTCTGGCTTCAACATAGTAGCCATCAACAACGTAATGGATTGACGTTGACCACCACTCAATAATCCCATACTAGATGACAAACGGTTTTCTAGCCCTAAATCTAACCGTGCTAGTTGTTGTTTGAACAATTCTCTTTCATTTTCTTTGAAAGCCCAAGACAAGCCCATTTGTTTACCACGACGCAAAGCAAGCAGCATATTCTCTTCAATTTGCATATTACCCGCCGTCCCTAGCATAGGATCTTGGAATACGCGACCAATGTATTTGGCCCGTTTATATTCAGCCATTTGCGTCACATCTATATCATTGATATGTAATGTGCCTTCATCAACGGAGAATACACCCGCAATGGAATTCAATAATGTACTTTTACCCGCTCCATTACCACCGATAACGGTCACAAAGTCACCATCTTCTAATCGTAAATCAATGCCACGAAGAGCCACTTTTTCGTTTACAGTGCCTTTATGGAAGGCTTTCACAATTCCTTTTAATGTTAACATGTGTGCACCCTCCTCTTAACCACGACGAAATTTACCTTGCCACGTTGGTAGAGATAGGGCAAGAGCTACTAAAATAGCTGTAAATAATTTCAAATCATTTGGAGGCATACCTAGGTATAGCACGGTAGCAATAACAATACGGTAAATAATAGAACCGAATACAACCGCTACTAAGCTCAACACGAAGGAAGAATTACCGAATAGTTTGCGCACTACCGAAGAAGAAGCAAATAGTACTTCCCCGATGATGACAGACGCCAAGCCAATAACGATGGTACCTACCCCCATACCGATATCGGCAAAGCCTTGAGACTGCGCAATTAATGCACCAGATACAGCTACGAATCCATTGGATAATAATAATCCCAGAACAATCATGGAATCTGTGTTTACCCCTTGAGCACGAATCATTTGAGGGTTTACCCCAGTAGCACGGATGGAGGTACCTAGTTCGGTACCAAAGAACCAGAATAAGAATAATCCCACTATTACTGTTACTACTATACCAATAATCGTCAATGCCACCGCATTGGAAATACCTATGCTATGAATAGCGGAGTACACTGTATCCATACGCAATAAGGAGATGTTCGCTTTCCCCATAATATGTAAATTCACAGAATACAAGGCAATCATCGTTAGGATACCCGCTAGCAATGCAGGTATTTTTAGTTTTGTATGTATCCACCCCGTCACGGCACCGGCAATCATACCACCAATACCTGCTACAATCACCGTCACCCAAGGATTCACTCCCATGGTAATCAATACCGCAGAAATAGCAGCCCCCATGGGGAAACTACCTTCTACTGTTAAATCAGCTACGTCTAAAATTCTAAAAGTAATGAATACACCCAATGCCAACAATGCCCACAATAGGCCTTGTGCAATAGTGCTAATAATTAAGTTTGTCATAGATCCTCCTACTCGGGGTTTCCCCCACTACTATACTACTGTTGTCGCAATGACTCAGGAATCTGAATATGTAAACGATCCGCTTCGTCTTGGTTGAATACAAATTTAATAGGCTCTTGCATCTCAATTGGCATACTGTCCGGTGTACTTTCACCACGAAGCACACGGGCCGCCATATGTCCAGTTTGAACTCCTAATCTATAAAAGTCTACAGAATAGGCTGCTAGTCCACCTGTTTTTAACCATGTCTCATCAGAGGGAAACACTGGTAAATTGGCACTATTAAAAATGGTGACGATGTTCGCATAGGATGAAGCGATGATATTATCCGTTGGAAAGTACACTGCATCAATACCCATAATGGCTAATTGATTCGCTGCTTGCGGTACGTCGTTCACGTTGGATACGGTAATTTCCACTAGTTCCATACCGTATTTCTGTGCTTCTTTTCGAAAACTCTCTGCTTGTAATTGTGAATTCACTTCACTAGATGAATAAATAGTACCGATTTTTTTCGCATTTGGCAACAATTGATGCACTAATTCCACTCGTTTTTCCATAGGCACCATATCTGTGGTACCCGATACATTACCACCTGGATGTTCATCACTATCCACTAGTCGTGCTGTGGTAAAACTCGTAACCGCCGTTCCTAACACCGGAATATCCTTCGTAGCATTTGCCATAGCCTGTACGGCTGGGGTCGCAATAGCCACTACTAAATCGGAATTACGGGCCACAAATCGTTGGGCAATAGTGTTGAGGTTCGATTGATCACCTTGCGCATTTTGATGGTCAAGAATCACATTATCTACAAATCCCTCTTCCCGTAATCCATCTACAACACCTTTGTTGGCTGCATCTAGTGCTGGATGCTCCGCTAATTGCAAGATACCTACTCGGTACATCTTGCCTCCTCCTGGTGCTTCTAGTGAAGATTCATGCCATAGTAATAATCCCACCAGACAGACCACCAACAGGACCAGTCCTTTTTTCCACATAAAAATCTCCTTTCTACTATACTACATTGGTAGCCTCGCGCCACCTCCTACAGTCTTTCTATGGGAAAGATATAGAGATTATACCACATGTGAAAGTAATAGAAAATATATAATTTGTAATTTCTATAGAATCTAATATTTTTCTGTAACATATAGATAAAGGCTAGAAAACCTGATGCCCATTTCTATAGCAATAAACATCGAAACATACTTGTAAAGATAGACAAAACGACTAGATCCTTACAACCTAGTCGTTTATCTATATTACACTATTAATTTGTCTTGCAAGATACTCTATACCGCGATACTAAACATCTCTACTAGTGTATGTACAAGCATAACTATTATTTTCGTACTAGCCCAATATGCACCATACCCACAACAAAACCGATAATGGACGGTACAATCCAGCCCATACCGATGGAGGCAAATGGTAGTATTCCGTAATATGGTAATGCCCATTGGACAAATCCAGATTGGTTGATAAATGCTGGTGCCGTTGCCATCGCATCACCTAATGCCGCAAATAACGCAAAGGCTGTTGTCCAAGCATACACAGCTTGTCTTCCTTGGAAAATTGGTGCTGCAAAGGATAACAAGATGATGGTAATAGACAATGGATACAAGAACATCAACACTGGGATAGCTAATTCAATAATTTTTGTTAAGCCTACGTTAGCAATTAAGAAACCCACTGCTGATGTTAAATATGCATAACCACGGTACCCCAATGTATTAGGGAACATTTCTTCAAATGTTTCGCCGCATGCACCAATTAAGCCTACGCATGTTTTTAAACATGCCAATGTAACAATGATAGCCAACAATATAGCTCCTACATTACCGAAGTAGAACGCATTCATTTGCGCCATGGTGATACCGCCATTTTTAGAAAGACCTAATGTGGTCACGCTAGTAGCACCACTATACGCCAAGAAACCGTAGATAACAGCCATAATGGAGCACGCTACGAAGCCGGCTTTCACAAGACCCATAGCAATGGCCTTAGGTTCAGTAACCCCTATACCTTGTAGAGCTCGAATGACAATAATACCGAATGCTAAAGATGCCAATACATCTAGAGTATTATATCCTTCAGTAAAACCTTTGAAGAATGCATGAGTCGCATATTCCCCCTGTGGGGCTACTGATGTATAATCCCCCATTGGTATAACTACAACAGTGATTAACAAAATACTTAGGAATACTAAGAATAATGGTGTTAATACCTTACCAATATATGTCATCAATTTTCCTGGGTTCAAAGAGAACAAAATAGCAATGATAAAAAATACTGCAGAGAATACGCCTAACGCAAGGTCTGGGTTCACACCACCTAGGAATGGTTCAAATCCTATGGTATAAGATACTGTACTCGTTCTAGGAATAGCAAATGCTGGACCAATGGTGATGTACAATAATAAGGTGAAAATTTTACCATACGTAGGATGTACGCGGCTCACTAAATCTTGTAAGCCATTACTACGAGATACCCCCATAGCAACAATACCCAAGAATGGTAACCCGATAGCTGTTACTAAAAAACCTATAATAGCTGGCCATAAGGCTTGACCAGCTTCTTGTCCCAAGTGAACTGGAAAAATTAAGTTTCCGGCTCCAAAGAACATGCCGAATAGCATAGTTCCAATAAACGCTACGGAACCCCAAGATAATCTTTGATTCATCACTATTCCCCCCCCTTACATGATAATTTTTAATACATCTAGCACTTCATTTGGTAACTCATCTTTAGTGCCTTTTAACTTTTCAATGTAATCGTAGCGGAACTCAAATGCTTTATGTAGAATATGGTGGTACTCACGAACTGTAAAATCTGGTTCAAAACCTTCCACTTTTACATATTCTAAGTTTTCATATTTATAGAATGGTTCAAAGTTAAGACTACCCTCAACCAAACCTTCTAACAAACCTAATGTTACCTCTTTTGGAATTTTCTTATCCAAGAAGAATCCAGTGTTCATAATATAACAATCTACACCAGATTGAGTGAATAGTTTTTTGTAACTTTCATAATCAGTACGTAAGGAATAGGTACGGAATGGATTTGCATAAGGTTCAATGACCAATGCATTAGGATCTACATTATCATCTAATTTTTCCGCTGTAGAGCGACGTGTTGCCAAAGTAGCACCCATAGTAGCTGCCAAAATTGGATCATCAATTTTTAAAATCGGTGGTAACGTTTTATCTTTCATCAACCATACGATAGCATTCACTGGGTCTTTCACAAAATTCACACGATTATCTGTCCAGAATTGCGATTTAATAGCACGACCATTGTTATTGCGTACATCTTCTGCTAAGACAACTTTATTGCCATCTTCATCCAAGGTTACCCCCACATTTTGTAATGTCAATAAATATTTATTGGCAGGATGTTCCACCGGATAGTCTTGCATTTTATCAAAATATGTTGGTTCTAATGCAATAGAGGATAAATCTTCTGTATGGATGATATACGCATCATCATGCAATACAGAAATATCATACCGTCCTCCATGCTGTTCATGAGTTAAGGTAGATTTACCAGAACCTGATAAGCCAAATACACCAATCGTATACGAAGACCCATCTTTCAAATTATATCGTTTCATACCACCGTGGCATGCCACATATCCGTAACGATTTGCCAAAGACCATCCTAATGTAAGAGTACCCTTCTTATGTTCTCCAAAATAACGCATACCTAAAATCATAGCGCAATTATGAGTAGGATCAAAAATAGCAAGTCCTCCAGGATATCCTTCTACCACATAATCTGGATCAGAATAGATAAAAATATCCCCTTCAGGAATTTCCTTACTCTCTCTGTAAAAAGCCTTTACTTCCTCATTAAAAAATTGGAAATTAATAGCCCAGGAATACAAAATAGACGCATGTTCTTTCGGAATCATCAAGTGCGCACGAGCTGTGAAAGCTTCATCCAAACCTACAATAGCTTGTGCAGAAATCCATTCTTTATGCCGACTATCATATACGGCTTCACGAGCAATATCACATAACTCTACTTCGTTAATTCCCTCATCTCCAATAATACGACGAGCTTTCGCATAACGCCCTGTCGTCTTACCATCGTTTGTGACTAATACTTTCGCATCTTGCGGTAACCCTTGTTCTTCTGCACGATATACCGGCATGTCTAATACAATGACACCAGGTTCTTTCGCTGCTAGCTCATAAGCCTGTGCAATGGATTTAACAGGTGTTACATTATTTCCATAAAACGCTGTTTCTATCGTACTTCTTAATTTAGAAAAAAGCGGGTTTTCTTTAATTTCGGACTGTTTCCATTTTAATCTTGTTGCCATATGTTCCTCATTCGTTGTAACTTATTATACTTATGTACATTCCTTTATATTCTAACATTTAATTAAGTATTTCACAATATGAGACCACCATATACGCAGTATTAGCCTTAATAAACACAAGCTTCTATGATATAAATCACAATATATTCTTACTATGCAATAAGTAGATATACAAAAACGGATGTCACGAGGTATTCACCTCATAACATCCGTTACTCACATATATATAATTAAGCTTTAAGATTCATAACAGAATCGATGTCTAGTTCTTGTAAATAGGTTTTGAAAGCCTCTGCCAATTGTGGGTTACGCAAACCGTATTCCACAGTTGCTTTTAAATACCCTAAGCGATCACCTATATCATAGCGTATCCCTTCATAAGAGTAGGCTAAAATTCTTGATGAAAGTCTGGCAATAGCATCAGTCAACTGAATTTCATTACCTGCACCTTGCGGAGTTCTTTCTAATTCATCAAATATATCAGGTGTCAATATATAACGGCCTAAGACCGCCAAGTTTGATGGTGCATATTCAAGTGGTGGTTTCTCCACCAGACCGGCGACTTCATACACATTCGGCTCAATTTCATGTCCCGACACAATACCGTAAGAACTAACTTTTTCTGGAGCCACAAATTGCGTCCCTAAAATTGTCACTCCTTCGTGTACATAATAACAATCAATAAGCTGTTTCAAACACGGTCTATCTGGGTTATACACCACATCATCCCCTAAAAGAACAGCAAATGGCTCATCCCCTATAAAAGACTTCGCACAATAGATGGCATCACCTAAACCACGAGCTGTCTTCTGACGAATATAGTGAACTTTTATGTTCGCCAAATTCCGTACCATCTCCAAATGTTGTTGCTTACCTTGTTGTTGTAATAGTTGTTCCAACTCTACACTGGTATCAAAATGATCTTCAATGGCACGTTTATTACGACCCGTAATAATCAGAATATCTTCAATACCGGAATCAATAGCCTCTTGCACAATATATTGTATAGTTGGTGTATCCACGATAGGCAGCATCTCTTTTGGTTGTGCCTTAGTGGCTGGTAAGAAACGTGTTCCAAAGCCAGCTGCCGGAATGACTGCTTTTCTAACTTTTTTCATGGCATCCCCTTAGATTAAAAATCTTTCGCTACCAATGTATATTCCCATCTCTTTTGTTTCGTACGATATGTCAATGAACCTTCAAAAGAATGCAAGTCTCTATTCCATGTCAAATCTACATAGCGTAGTTCATGTGTTTGCAAGTCTCGTTGCATTTGTACACTAAAACGATCTAATCGTGTAGCTTGAATGCTTAGTCCATAGTACAAATTGTACTTCACATCGATTTGGTCAAACGGATATGGAGAGTCTGCTAAAGTAGATACATTGCTTTGACGATACCCTGCCCACGCATTTACTCGTGAGCCTAGTTTTGTTGTGGCACCCACACCCCAATATGGCATGGAACGAACTGATGAATCATATCCATAGTAATCTCTTTGATAACCACCATAGAACCTAACGTCCGTATTGGTTCCTACATGAACTGGGTCATGAGATAGTTCGCCATAATATTTACCATGAGTTCCTCTGATATGACCTTCATGCCACTTACCATAACTAGCCCCACCACGAATCGTAAACGGCGTACTACCCACATGGTAAGCATGCGTATCTATAGATAATTCTGGTTTCTTTTCTATCCATACTTTTTTCGCATTGAGTGTAGCAGATTCACGGCTAAATGCCAATTTTGCTTCCCCCCAAGGCAGGAAATGTGCATATCCTAAAGACGGTTTAAGGCCAATATTGGTCCCCCATGTATAATGCAAGAATAATTCTCCATGCTCAGATACAGGATAGTCAATTTTACCGTTTAAACTGAATCCATCAGAAGAATTGTATTTCGGTCTTGGCACAAAAGAAAATACACTCACCTGTCCTTGTTTATCTTGACGCAAGGATACTATATATTTCTTTATAGAAATAATTCGTTTATTTTTAATATAAAAGCTCGCATTATGAATCACTGCTTTATCGCCAGGGAATACTTCAATATAATCTCCCTCTACACGATAGTCAGGGGATCCTTTAAAGGCAATGGCATGTTTAGTTGTTAACCACCCTTTTTCAATACGCCCTGTTTTACCATCGAAGTCGCCCACTTCAGCTTTCACCCAATACGGATCCGCATAGCCAAATACGTCCTTTGTATGCGCTTCGCCAGTAGTCGCATTATAGGTAATATGAGAACCTGTTAGGTCTTTTGTGTTCCCTTTATCTTCTAAAAAGTGATAGTCCGATGTACTTTCATATTGTTGGGTTTTCGTATTTCCTTCTATTTTTTGCGACAATAGCTGTTGATTACCACGTTCTACTTCCACAGAACCATTGGCCCATACATGACCAGTAGTATCATTATAATACATTTTATCTGCATCAATACGAACTGGTACTGCTGGTTTTTCGGCCTCTTGTTTTCCTTTATGAGCAACTGGTTTTACTAGTAAATTCGGAGTATACTGCGTATCCGTAGATACAGCAGAAACCTTAGGAGGTTGTATATATTGAATGCTAGCAACCTTAGGAGCAGTCTCAAATACTGGAGTCGTAGCATCTACTGTTTCTGCATGACTTTGTGTACATGCCAATGCTGTCAGTATAGCAGCGGCTGTTACAGAATATCGTTTCATGCCCATCTCCTAGTCTTTCTCACGTTTTACAATGATGACCGGTTTTTCTGTTAAAGAATCATCTGGTACTACTTGTACAGGCTCTTCTTTTGCTTTTACAGCTGGCGCTTGTGTAGCAACTGGCTCTGCCGCTTTCGGCGCCACCACTGCCTCTACAGGAGCTTTAGGAGATATACCTGTATCCACACCATGTATTTCAATACCAGAAATTGTAACAGAAGATTCCGGTTGAACGTATACAAGCGTTCCTACTGGCAAATCAATGGATTTACCTTTTACAAAGAAACCACCTACAAGACCAACTGGTCCCAATAATACAGCCCCTGCTACAGAAGCTCCTGCAGCTTTTAATTCACCTTTTGTTTTAGCTTTCGCCTCTTCGCCTTGAACGGCTGTGAAAATTGTACCATCAATACCTTGTAATTGATCAAATACAATATTCAATTTAGCGTTACGACCAAAAGAACGAGCTTTTGTAATCTCTGTAATATGTCCAGTCCCCACTGTTCCTTTAGGAATCAACAAGGTTTCTCCATCCATTACATCTTCAGCTACTTTGACATGCACCACATCATCTTTTACATTTTTTTGAGATGTCACAGGTTCTGTCAATTCTAGAGTAAATACTTGATCTGCTCCAATTGTTCCCGGCTTAGTTTTCAATGTTACTTGTGTGCCAAAGATAGATTGTTTTAATTTTTGTACACGACTTTGTAAAGAACCTTTTGCTTCTAGGCCATCCACACTGCGTTCCATTTCGCCAATGCGTTCCACGAGAGAGCCACTATGAACCTCATCAAAATACATCCATTCCAAAGCATTGACTTCTTGATGCAATGTTACTTTTGTACCTTGACCTTCCACTGACTTATACAAAGTTTCCACTTGTCCTGTAATACTACCTTGTTGTTTAGCCCCCAAAATAGTATCTTGCAATTGATGTACTCGATCTGTCAATGCACCTACTTGTACTTTACCATACACAGTACTTTCCAAAGCTTCTGTTTTTTCTAAAACTGTGTCTGGTGCCGCCCATACACTTGTTGTTAAAAGAGCAAACACAGCTCCTAATACAGCAGAACGTTTCATAGTATCTCCTCATCTCTACTAACACATAGATAGCACGGGCAAGCCCGTGCTAATTCATTAGATCTTCAAATCTATAATTGCTGATACACCAACCCCTTGAATGCGATTTGCACTCGTAGGATTTTTGCTATCAATTGGTACTAGTCCTTTTACGCGAGCTACGGAATTAAAACTAGCTTCTATTTGTGCTACTGCTTCTACTCGTTCCACTTCACTGCTCGGTCCTGTGACCTGTGCGGCACCGATATGTGCGCCTCCGCCAAGACTGACGATAGGAACTACTTTTGTAGAATAAGTAGTGCTTAAATTATTTTGCTTTAATAAATTGTTCAAGAAATTATTAATGGAGTTTCCGTATTTATCCACTAGAAAGCCAACGCCCCCTACTTTTAATACGCCTCCTACTAGACTTCCTAAATTAAATGCCTGTGCTTGTTGAACTCCCACAACACCTACAGTGGCTACTGAGAATGCTACCATAGCAGCTACGATTTGTTTTTTCATCGTAATATCCTCCTTTTCCTTTCCATTGTATCAAAAAATACATTTTTATTCTATACAAAGTATACGAGATGTCCATGATTTTTTCATGAAATATTACAATTTTCTAACAAATTCGTGGCACTTGGTCCTCCCCAAGCATATCTAAAAGGCGAATCCCACCTACTGCCGTTTGTAAACCTACTTTACCAGCATTGCCATTCACCACATCGCCAATGATCACCGCATCACGGCCTTCAGTGAAAGTCCGCATCATCTCCACGACATCATTCGCCACGTCAGCACGTACGATAGTAATCATTTTACCTTCATTTGCCAAATACAATGGGTCGTAACCTAACACTTGGCATACGGCTTGTACTTCCTCACGAACAGGAATAGCAGACTCTTGCAATCGAATCCCTTTTTGTGCGGAGTTGGCAATCTCTTGGAGTGTTGTCGCTAAGCCACCACGAGTAGGATCTCTAAAGAAAGCAATATCTTTACCAAAGGTTTCTAACAACTTATGAGCCATCTGATGTAAAGGTGCACAATCTGTCTGTATAGTATCTGGTAAATCTAATCCATATCGAGTTCCCATCACTGCAATGGCATGGTCACCCAAAGTACCTGACACGATAACTTTCATGCCACTTTCAATATAGGAAGTTCCTAACTGTACATAGTCTGGCACGATACCTACACCGGCAGTATTGATATAGATTCCGTCAACGGAACCTTTTTCTACCACCTTCGTATCACCTGTCACAATGGACACCCCTGAAAGTTGTGCCATATCTGACATCGTTTGTAACACAGTTTCTAAGGTAGAAATAGGCAATCCCTCTTCTAAGATGAGTCCGCACGACAAATACTGAGGCACTGCACCCATCATGGCTAAATCATTTACCGTACCGCATACAGCTAACTTACCAATGTTGCCACCTGGGAAAATATGTGGTGTCACTACGTAAGAATCTGTACTCATAGCCATACGCCCCGTTGTAACTGGAAATACAGCGCCATCATGTAATTCATTTAATATTGGATTCGAAAAATATTTCACAATATATTGGTCCACCAATTCATGACTAAATTTGCCGCCATTACCGTGGACTAAGCGAATACGTTCCATTTATTCCTCCCAGGTCATTCCACCACTGGAAAAACCATATTTATACCAAGCTGAACAGCTGCCTTCTACCGATACCATACAAGCCCCCACTGGATGCTCTGGCGTACAAAGTTTACCAAATAGAGGACATGCATCAGGATGAATCATACCTTGAATGACAGATCCACATTGGCAACCTTTCGGACCATCACTTGTTGTAAATGTTTCCAAAGGTAGCTGTACCAATGCATCATAGTCAGACCATTCGCCACGTAGCTTTAACCCTGATGCGGGTAATATGCCAATACCACGCCAACCATCATCAGACGGTTCATATAAGGTATCTATTAACTGTTGTGCTACAGCATTGCCCGTTTTTGCCACTACAGAACGGTACGTATTACCTACATAAAATTTTTGTTCTTTTCGTTGTTCCAACAAATTCACAATAGCCGCCAGAATTTCCACGCCATCAAAGCCAGCAATACAGCTTGGCATATGATATTCATCGGCCAAAAATTGATACGGCTGTTCCCCAATAATAACACTCACGTGACCCGGCAGCAGAAATCCATCAATTTGATGTTCTGGATTACTCAATAACGCACGTAATGCAGGTGGCACCAATTTATGAGAAATCAAGAAAAATACATTCTTTAATCCCTTAGCATGTACTGCCTGAATAGTGGCTGCAATGACAGCGATGGTTGTTTCAAAACCGATGCCCAAGAAAATAATCTTTTTATCTGGATATTGTTCACTTAATCCAAGCACTTCCATAGGGCTATAAATAATTTCAATATGAGCCCCATTTTCTTTTGACTGCCATAAATTACCTGTTGTACCAGGAATCTTCAGCATATCTCCAAAGGTAGCAATGACTACATCCTCTCGAGCCGCATACGCCAAGGCTTGATCCATATATTGTTGGTCTGTCACACACACAGGACATCCAGGACCACTAATGAGTTCTATGCCTTTGGGTAACATTTGACGGATTCCTTCACGAAAGATAGCCACTGTATGGGTCCCACAGACTTCCATGAATCGTACAGTTTCCTCTGGATTATATAATTCGTGAATGCGCTCTAGTAAACTAGCTGCGACTTTCGATTTTTCCGTTAAAGTAATCTTGTTCAAGTTCTTCTAATTCGCGGAATGCCTCAAGAGTCAACCGCGCTTCCTCCTCATCTACAATTTGTACGGCACAGCCCGCATGGACTAATAGCCAATCTCCAATTTTTGCTTCCGGCACCAATAACAGACTACACTCTCGTTGTACCCCTGTTAATTCCACGGTACCAATTGTTTCATTAATATGCACCAATTGTGCTGGTACTGCTAAACACATAGTATCTCCTATCTATTCATATAACTTCCTAACCATAATTGCCCTAATGCGATACCGCCATCATTCATCGGGCTTTGGGTAGGCACGTGGACTATGTATTCCCTTAATTCCTCTATCACTCCTTCTAGGAGAATACGATTTTGGAATACCCCTCCACACAAGATAATGTGCGAAATATGTCGTTCCTCACAACATCGTCTCGCCATCTGTCCTATATAATATATCAAAGTTCTGTGAAAGTTCGCTGAGATTTTTGCTACACTTTCACCATTTTCTAACTGTTCTATCACAGATCGTACTAAACTCATTGCATCTAATACAGTCCCATCCAGCTTCATGTCTAGGATGTTGCCATTTTCTGAAAGCGCCAATTGTTCTAACTCGATAGCAAGTTGCGCATCATAGAGATGTTCATAACCTAAACCTAACAGGGATGATACTGTATCAAATAAACGACCACCGCTAGAAGACTGTACCATCTGCATATGAGGCATCATTTTATCTAATAGTTCCCATCCCTTAGGCAGTGTTTTTTTCCACTGTTCTATCACTGCCGGTACCTCCGATGGATAGAGCTGCTTCACATACCATAACGCTTGGCGCCACGGCTCTCGTACAGCTACTTCACCACCTGGCAAAGGGGCATAGCTCAAATGTGCTATTCGTTCCATATGTTCTTTGTGGCAATATAAAAACTCACCACCCCATAGAGTGCCATCTGGGCCATATCCTGTTCCATCAAAACAGATTCCTAAGACTGGTTCCTGAATATTATACTCCGCCAGTACCGCTGCCACATGGGCATGATGATGCTGCACTTCTATGACAGGTAATTGATGCTTCTCTGCATAGGTTCTACCACACTGTGAGGTGTAGTAGCCCGGATGGGCATCCACGATGACCTGTATAGGTTGTAATTGAAATAACTCTTCATAGCGTTTCGTCGTACTCCACAATAAGTCTTGTACTCGTTGATGTTCCATATCTCCCATATAGGGACTAAGGATAGCATGAGATCCACGGTTCATACCGAAAGCAGCTTTCATATCTGCGCCCATGGCAAGCATAGTAGGACTTTTCTCTAATGGTACTACAGGAATAGACAAAGGGATGTACCCTCGGCTACGGCGGATTAGAATCGGTTCATTCTGAACCACTTGCACCACCGAATCATCCACGGGGGAAATAATCTCCCGATTGTGAGCCAATATATAATCTGCAATGCCCTGTAGCTCTTCCTCTGCTTGCATATCATCATATAACACAGGGTCCCCACTTCGGTTCGCACTAGTCATGACCCATAGCGCATCAGACGGTACTAAACTGTAGTGATATGGAGCATAGGGCAACAAAATGCCTAAGGTTTCCATACCAGGAGCCACACTAGGTGCAACATTGTATTTTCTTACTCTTCGCAACAATACAATCGGTCTTGCAGGACTCAGTAACAGTTCTTCCTCTCTTTCAGATATGTATACATACTGTTTTGCCGTTTCCAAGGATCCTGCCATGACCGCTAATGGTTTTCTAGGGCGGCCTTTGCGTTGTCGTAAGGTCAGTACCACTCTTTCTTGTAAGGCATCACACACCAAATGATAGCCACCCACGCCCTTTAGTGCCACGATAGAACCATTTTGTATATACACTTTAGCTTGCTCCATCGCATCCTGTCCAGTGGCGAGTACCCTTCCATCTGTATCCTTTAGTGTGAACATCGGTCCACACTGCTCACAAGCATTGGGCTCCGCATGGTATCGCCGACCACTTAGGTCGTCGTATTCCGTCTGACAGTCTTCGCACATTGGAAATACTTTCATAGACGTTTTGTCACGGTCGTAAGGAGTACTTTCAATAATCGTATACCGCGGACCGCAATTCGTACAATTCGTAAACCCATAGTGAAATCGTCGATTTTCAGGGTCTTGTATATCTCGCAAACACGCTTCACACGGTGCCATATCAGCACCAATAAAGGCATTTCCTTTCACATCTTGAGAAAGGATGATGGTAAAATCATCCAAAGCCTGTACGTCTGTCGGTTCCATTTGTAAGGTATCGATACGTCCATGCATAGGCAACTCAGATTGCAACCGCTCTACAAACAGTTGGCAATCTGCATCCACCCCCTGTATGTGTATCTCCACACCGCTTGTGTCATTCCTCACTGTACCCACTAATCTTAATTCATGGGCTAGTTTAGACACAAAGGGGCGGAATCCTATGCCCTGTACAATGCCTGTTACATGTATGGTGTATGCCTTCATAGAACCCGCCTCCCTTCTCTTATATAATTTTAATGATTTTCTTGTCGGATTCCTGCTGCATCCAGTTCAGCTTGGATCATAATAGCACATTCAATACGTTTTTTCTGTAATTGACATCCCATTTCATATGGTGTACTAAGGTCTCCACCTAATGTTTCATTGTTCGCATGGCAACCACCGGAACAGAAGAATTTTGCCCAACAATTAGCACAAGTTTCTTTCGTAAATACGTGAGTGTTTCTAAACTGCGTTGGTATGTCGTAATTTTTCAAACCATCGAAGACTGTACCAATCACATAGCCATCTTTACCTACGTATTGGTGACATGGATAAATATCTCCATTTGGCACTACCGCCATATATTCATGACCAGCTCCGCAACCACGCAAGCGTTTTGCCATACATGGTCCACGATACAAATCCATACGGAAGTGGAAGAAGTTAAACTTTTCACCCCAACCTGCTAGTTGACGTTCTAAATATAAGTCTGCCAATTTTTCATATTCTTTTTCAATGATTGGCATATCTTCTGGACGTAATACATAAGCGCCGTCTTCACCAACCACTGGTTCCATAGACAAATGCTCAAAACCTAAGTCGGACATAGCTTCCACGTCTTTGCAGAAGTCTAGATTATTATGTGTGTACGTGCCACGCACATAGTATTCACGGCCATCACGTTGTTTAACAGCATTGACTAAGTTTTTCGCCACTGTTTCGTATGTATCTCTACCACCAGAACTTGGGCGCATGCTATTATGAACATCTTCACGACCATCTAAGGATAATACTAAACTCATGTTATGCTCGTTCACATAGTCGATTTTATCTTGTGTCAACAACATACCGTTGGTCGTCAATGTTAATTTAAAGATTTTACCATGTTTTTCTTGAATGGATTCAATATATTCTACGGTTTGTTTCACAACATCCCAGTTTAATAATGGTTCACCACCAAAGAAGTCAATTTCACAATGTTGACGTGGACCGCTCATGGAAATCAAGAAATCTACAGCACGTTTTGCCACGTCGAAACTCATTAACTCCCGTTTCACTCCACCGTAGTCACCTTGGCTAGCAAAACAATATTTACAAGCTAAATTGCAATCATGAGCAATGTTCAAACAAAGAGCTTTGACAATTGGTTTTTCATCTACCACTAGTTTAAACTCTGCAGACATAGGCGCAAAGAGCATTTCCTCTTTGATGAGTTCATCTAACTCATCCATAATTTCATCTAATTCCGCTGCATCCTCTGTAGCATCTAACGCACTATGCACAGCATCACGGTTTGTGCCATTATAGATATCTAATACACGATCGATAAGCTCATCGATCACATGGATAATACCACTATTTACATCTAGTAGAAAGAACTTATCTTTCATTTTAAATTTATGAATCATCGGTTGTAATTCTAACATTCATACCTCCATTAACTTACTAAAGTCTAAGACTAATTATATCACTTTATGCCTATGACGTATAGAAAGCTATCAATATAGAGTATACTTTTTCTAAAATTATAGTATGCAAAAAATTGTACTTTTAAAGCATATATGTTATAATTTAGACAAGCTAAAGATATAAAGGGTTAGCATACAGAATCCCCCTAGATTATGCACATCTAGGGGGATTTTTGTATGTTTTATAGATTCATACAAAATCTAGGATTGTTACAAGCAAAGCAACATATCAATCCATTTGCAAATGTAGTAGCTAGCTACACTTGCCATGACTGCCACTATAAAAGATTTTAAAGGGTTATACATACTGTCACCTCCTCCTGTTACGGATTTGGCTTTCTTGTAACGCTTCTAGTATAATCCTAGATACAATATAAAGCAAACAAGCTGCCGACCTACTGGTCGACAGCTTGTTGCTAACCCAATGGATTATTTTTGTTTGCACACTTGGTTGCCTACTGTACAGCTAGTTTTGCAAGCAGATTGGCAAGATGTTTGACATTCGCCGCAGCCACCTGTTTTAGCAGTTTTTTGTAGGGATTCAGTGTTAATTGTACGAATACGTTTAGACATCTTCATTCCTCCTAAGCACAAACTTACTCTTATATATTATCATCTAATACCGATTCAAGCAAGCACCAGGAATTAGTGAGCTAACGCTTCTTTCAATGTTTTAAGATTTTCTTCCATGATGTCAAGGTATGTCACATGTTTTTGTGTTTGTTCTTCAGTTAAACCTTCTGCTGGGTTCAATACATACACTTTTACACCAGTTTCAGCAGCGATAGCATTCGCCAATTTAGGGCTTACCAATTCTTCACTGAAGATAGCTTTTACATTATGTTCTTTGATGAAAGCTACAATATCTGCCATGCGTTCTGGTGTTGGTTCTGCATCTGGAGATACACCCATGATACCTAATTGTTCAAAGCCATATGCTTTTGCTAAATAACCAAATGCCATATGACTAACGACTAAGTTTTTATCGTGTTGTGTTTTGCCAAATTCTTCATATTTAGCGTGTAAAGCTTGTAATTTTTCTTTGTATGCTTTACCGTTAGCTTCATAATATTTTGCATTCGTAGGATCTGCTTTGGAGAAAGCTTCTACAACAGCATCTACTTCTTTTGCTACATTCATTGGATCTAACCATACATGTGGATCAAACTCGCCATGTTCATGTTCGTGCTCATGTTTATCTTCTTTTTGAGCTTTATCATCTTTATGCTCTTTATCATCTTTATGCTCTTTGTCGTGGTCATGATCATGTTCGTCTTCATCTTCATCTGGAGCTGGTAGCAATGTCAAAGATTTAGCTAATTCTACTGGTTGCGCATTTTGTAGCACATCCTTTGCTAAGATCTTTTCTGTTGGTTCCAAGCCTGCACCGCTATACAAGAATACTTTAGCAGTACCAATCTCTTTTAAATCTTTTGCAGTTGGATCCCAATCATGTGGTTCTGCCCCTGGAGGTACTAATAAAGATACATCAATTTTGTCTCCCCCTACTTGTTTCGCTACATCATATACAGGGAATACTGTAGTAACAACTTTCATTTTTTCAGCTGGTGCTGCTTGTTTTGTATCACTGCCACATCCTGCAATACCTACTGCAGTCGCCACCATAGTAGCTCCTAGTACAAAATAGGTTAATCGTTTTTTCCAATTCATGAGTATACTCCTCCTAACACAAAAAAACAAGAAGTGATTAGTCTTTGCTAATTCACTTCTTGATTATATACGATTTAAAAAATCCGTGCTTGAATGCATGAGCAGTCTATACATTCAATTTCATTATCATTTAAATTTCTTAATGACCGCTAATGCCACTGGTGTCACAACAGCTACTGCTAATAGAGCCTCTGGAATACCATGAGACCATACAATGCCCATCACCACATTAAATACAGCTTCCGGTGAAATGTGTGTGGCTTTTGCAAATTCCACACCATAAATTGTGTAAATACCAGTCATCACAAGGATTGTATTAGTAGCTGTTCCCAAGAATGCAGCTAAACCGATACGGATGGCTTTCACTTTGATTGGTACATACATATACACCAACGCTGCTACTAAACCGATCAACATTCTTGGCAATACAGAAATAATAGGATTCATAAATGCAAAGGATAAAATATTAGGCGCCATGTAAGCTTGTACCATACTGTACGCACCGAATAAGAATCCTACAGACATACCTACCTTAGGTCCTTCCACAACACCGCCTAAGATGGTTGGAATGTGTAAAATAGTAGCACTAATCGGTGGAATTGGCACAAAGCCCCATCCTGTCATACCAAGTACAATGGTAATCCCTGCCAATAAACCAATAATTGTTAATTGACGTACCGTAAATTTTTGCGATGGCTGTGTTTGCAACGCTGTTTCTTTTTCCATGTTTTCCTCCGTTCTTATTCCCTTAGGATATAAGTCGAACCAATACTAAAAAATGGAACTCAGTTCTGTTCTTCTTGATACAGACTATACAGTTAGTTCCTCGTATAGAGTAGTACAAATCAGCTATTCTGTCAATCATAAAATGTAATTTTTCTTACAAGCATAAACACTCTATTTGTCAAATGTAGCAACTACTCGTCCCAATATTTATTAATAGAGCCTATAAAAAACGAACACCTTATGAGACGCTCATAAAAGTGTTCGTTGTGAACTTACAGACCTAACAATTTTCTACCTTCTTCCCAAGCAAAGATAGGTGTTAAGAATGTCATTAAGTTTTCCTCTTCAAATGGATAGGCACGCATGCCAATAGCTTCCGCCGCTTCGACATCAGATGGTTTGTCACCTACAAGGAAACTACCATCTACATCTACATTCCATTCTTCAATGGCTTTTGTTAGCATACCTGGATTCGGTTTACGACAATCGCAAGCTTTCTTGTACTCTTCCACTGTTCCTTCTGGATGATGCGGACAATAATAGTAGGCTAATATGTTCACCCCTTCTGCTTCTAAACGACGAGACATTTCAGCATGTAAAGCTTGTACATCTTCTTCCGTATAGTAGCCACGGGCCACTCCACTTTGGTTTGTAACCACAATGATATCATACCCACGAGTTTGGGCTTCTTTCATAGCCTCAATAGCACCTGGAATAAATTTCAATTTTGCTGACTCAAATAAATATCCTACATCGACATTGATAACCCCATCACGGTCTAAAAATAATACATTTCTAGTTTCCATTATTTTACATACCCTTCATTATCTCGTAATAATGCACAATATTCATGAACGGCTTGTTCTAATGGGGTAAACCCTTTGTCATAGCCAGCGGCCAGCAATTTTGTAGTGTCCGCCTGCGTATAACTTTGGTATTTACCTTTTAGTACTTCTGGAAAATCAATGTAACGAATTTCCCCTTTTCCAGCGAAGGAAATGACAGCTTTCATAAATTCATTAAATGTATGCGCATGGCCTGTACCACAGTTAAATACACCACTAATTTCAGGATGCTCCCAGAAATAGAAGTTTACATTGACCACGTCATTTACATAGATAAAATCACGTGTTTGCTCACCATCACCATAACCATCGATACCTTTGAATAGAGTAATTTCTCCAGTTTCCATCAATTTATAATACATTTGGCGTACCAAGGATGCCATCTTATCTTTATGTGTTTCATTCGGTCCAAACACATTGAAATAGCGTAAGCCTACACATTGAGATTCTAGTTGTAAATGATTTCTAAACTTTGCCACATAGCGGTCAAACAACAATTTAGAATACGCATATGGATTTAATGCTTGTTCGCAGACTGGATCTTCACGGAAGCCGTTAGTCCCATGTCCATAGGTGGATGCAGAAGAAGCATAGATGAAAGGAACTCGACGTTCTTGGCAATAATGAAAGAGATTTTTAGACCCTTCATAGTTATTCTTCATCATATATCTGCCATCATAATTCATTGTATCCGCACAGGCACCTTCGTGGAACACTACTTCGATAGGCCCGCAATCGAAGATATTTTGCTCTACAGCCGTATCAAAATCTTCATAATCAATATAATCTGCAAAATCCAACATTTCAATGTTGCGAATTTTACGACCATCCGTCAAATCATCAACGATTAGAATATCGTTGCGGCCTTTATTATTCAATTGTTTGACAATATTGGAGCCAATAAAGCCAGCCCCGCCTGTAACAATAATCATAACTTTCCTTCCTTTAACAATCCTTGAATGCGCTCAATAATTCCTGTTGTGGAATATCCATCCTGGAATGGCAGGATTTGTACTTCATCTACAAATTCTTTACCAATTACCTCTTCAGGCTTGTAATCTCCACCTTTGACCAATATATTTGGACGCAACTGTGAAAGTACCTCTGCTGGTGTATCTTCTTCAAAAAGGACCACACCATCTACAAAGCCTAAAGAGCTCATCAACAAGGCCCTATCTAGTTCATGGTTGATAGGACGACTATCCCCTTTTAAACGGCGCACAGAACTATCTGAATTTAGGGCCACCACCAAATGATCACCCAGCGCAGCCGCTTCTTTTAAATAGGTCAAATGTCCGCGATGTAATATGTCAAAGCAACCATTGGTAAAGACAACCACTTCGCCCCGATCTTGCCACAATCGGATTTTTTTTGTTAATGCCTCTACAGAATAGACACTTTCTTTATCTTCTTTTTTAGCTTTCATAGAAGACAATAAGTCTAATAGCTCTTGACGATGAATTGGATAAGTACCGACTTTGGATACCACTACACCGGCTGCTGCATTGGCAGCCACTAAAGCGGCTCGGATAGATAAGCCCGCAATTAATGTAGTAAGCATCATAGCCACTACCGTATCACCGGCGCCACTCACATCGAAGACATCTTGCTGTTTCGTTTCTGCATTATGCCATACATTACCATCTTTACGAACTAAAGTAATTCCTTTAGCCGATCGTGTGACGATGATGAAATCCAGTTCCATCTTATTTAAAATATAGCTCGCAGCTTTAACAACCGCTTCATCTGTGTTGGGCACTTCATAGCCTACAGCTTCACTGAGTTCCTTCACATTAGGCGTAATGCAAGTAGCACCGTTATATTTTGACCAGTCAGAACCTTTCGGATCTACAATGGTCATAATGCCAGCTGCTCGAGTTTTACTGAATACTTGGCTTAGTAAGGATGACTGACAAATCCCTTTCCCATAGTCAGAAATCACAAGGCCTTGCAATCCTTTGTGCAACAACTCGTCTAGCCAAGTAAGAATCGATGTTTCACTAGCACTGGACAATGGCTGATTTACTTCATAATCTAAGCGGATCATTTGCTGTTGTCCACCTAAGATACGTGTTTTTGTGGTGGTCGGAATAGAATCTTCTGTAAAAACACCAGTGCTTTGGATGCCATTATCTTCTAATAGTTGACGCACAATGTCACCATGTGCATCATCACCAATACGGGATGCCATATGCACTTGGCAATCTAATTGGGCTAAGTTATTCGCCACATTGGCCGCACCGCCCAAGACTTCTGTTTCCCGTTGCACCACATTCACCGGCACTGGAGACTCTGGAGAAATACGGCTCACATCGCCAAAAATATAGCGATCTAACATGCAGTCGCCAATAACCCCTACTTGCAATTGTGGTAAATCACGAAGCAAAAAGGATTGTAATGTACGATTAGGCATAATCTTCTTCCACCAATTCACATAAAATATGACCCGCCAAAATATGCATTTCTTGAATGCGGGCTGTCACTTTTGATGGCACTGCAAACGTTAAATCACATAATTCTGCCATCTTTCCACCACCTTCACCAGTAAAGGCAAAGGTATGCATGCCAATATTACGAGCAGATTCTACGGCTTTCACCACATTTTTACTATTCCCAGATGTGGAAATACCAATCAAAATATCTCCAGAACGGCCCAATCCATCTACTTGTCGGGCAAATACTTCATCATACCCATAATCATTGCCTACCGCTGTCAAAATAGACGTATCTGTAGTCAACGCAATGGAGGCTAAGGAACGGCGCTCTTTCTGAAAACGTCCCACTAATTCTGCCGCTAAATGCTGAGAATCTGCGGCAGATCCACCATTACCACAAAATAAAATTTTATTGCCTGCTGCTAGCGCTGCTTTACAACGCTCCGCCATAGCTTCAATAACACCCATTACTTCATACGTAGCACTCAATGTGTCTACATGATCTGAAAAACGGGCACTAATAGTTGGATGTAACTCACTCATGTGTTGTATCCTTTCCATCATTTTCCAATAATTCATGTAATTCTTGCAAGAAACTTTCTACATTATTAAATTGTCGATATACAGAGGCAAAGCGCACATACGCAACTTGGTCCACATCTTTCAACAAGGATAATACAATTTCACCAATTCGTTCCGTAGTCACTTCTTGCTCTACTTCCATACGAATTTGTTTTTCCGTTTCATTTACAATCGATTCTAATTGATCTGTGGAAATACCTCGTTTGCTACAGGATCTCCACAAGCCATTCATCAATTTAGAACGATCAAATAATTCTTTCTTCTGATCTCGTTTGATCACCATAATCGGTAAATCTTCAATGACTTCATAGGTCGTGAACCGCTTGCCACAGTTCATACATTCCCGACGGCGACGAATATTATTATCGTCCGTAGATCGTGAATCTGTCACTTTGATTTCGTCATGATGACAATAAGGACATTTCATATTGTATCCTCCTATTGGTTGCGCAAGAAGGTCTTTCCTTGCTGTTGCATTTCTTCTATAAAAGTATCTAACATTTCATAGCGTTTGCGATACATATTTCGTTTATGTGTTTTTGCTGTTTCGTAAGTTTTACGTTCTTCCGCTAAAGGAATCGCAAAAAACCGAGAGTCTTGTTCCCATGCGTGACCACCTAATTCTTCCCAGAAGTCATTAAACTTCACTAATTTATGACGATTGAAACGAATTAAATGCGTATTCGTATAGAACCCTTCATCAGACACTGCATACAAGGTCTCAATACCTAAGTTAGTTGCTAATTGTCGTAGTAAAAAGAACATAAAGTTTTTAGGACGATAGCCATGCATTTTTTTCGTTAGCTTCTTCGCCTTATCTAAGCCCTCTTTATACCCCTGAATGGTACCAATCCAAATACATGGTTGCCCCAATGGGTCAACACCTAATCGGAAGTTGATATGATAAATTCCATCACCTTCATAGGTTAAGAGCAAACTCAATAAGCCTTCTTTCCGTTGACCTGGCATAAAACGTAAGGTTGCCTCTAAAGCTAATTCTTCGGAATGCCATATTCGAATCCCTGTTTCTGAAGGACTATACAAAGCTTGAATGGCCTCCTCTGTAAAGTACTGTGGCAAGGCATCAAAGTGCTGAATAATACATTCTAACCGTTCTTGAGCTGTAGATTCTTTGTAGAAGAAGACACGATTAATAATTTCCCAGATTCCTTCTTGATCCTGCAGTAAATTAGAATAACTGCCATAGGTAGCGAAGTAAGATTCTAGTTGATTCAGTTGCGATCTATTTTTATAGGAACGGGCGGTGAACAAAAAGATACGTCGTTTTTCACGCCAGCTATGGTATCCATAGATTCTTTTACCTAATTCCCATTGTTGTTTTGCATATGTAAACACGGTACATCCTCCTTAGGATAGACTATATCAACCTATATTATACTCCATTTTAACAATGAAATTCAATGTGTACCCCCTCATAGGTCATAGCATTTTCTATGAAAGTATAGTTTCATAAAAAACTAGAGAGTCCTAAGACTACCGCTTAAAACTCTCTAGTGAAAGAAATGTTGTTACATTCCCTAGTATATGTTGTTATTTACTGCCTGTGCTACCGATACCACCAGTACGAATACCGCACGCATCGTCATCATTAGTCAACAAGTATTTAGAGAAGATACCTTGCGCCACTCGTTCCCCTTTTTCCAAGGCAACAGAAGCGTCTGTAATGTTGTACACGGCAATCATAATGTGACCTTCGTTATCTTCATTGTTATAGTAATCAGAGTCGATAATCCCTGTACTATTTGTAAGCATCAAGCCTCGTTTGATCGCCATGCTTGAGCGAACGTGGATCGCCAAATATTCATCATAATGCATGAACGCTTTCAGTCCTGTAGGAATTAATACCGTTTCTTTAGGACCTACTACAACAGCTTCTGCACATTCAATGTCATAGCCTGCACTTTCAGAAGTCTTACGCTTCGGCAAATTAATGCCTTGCCCTTCAAAGGCAGACACCACTTCAAATCCACGAATATCCATAGTGCACCTCAATTATTTTAATAGTTCCTTGCGAGACAAATTAATACGACCTTTGTCATCGATTTCGATAACTTTGACCATAATTTCATCGCCTACATTCACTACATCTTCTACTTTTTCTACACGTTCTCTTGCTAATTGAGAAATATGAACTAAGCCTTCTTTACCTGGCAATACTTCTACGAAAGCACCGAAGTTCATCAAACGAGTGACTTTACCCATGTACACTTCGCCTGCTTCTACTTCTTTTGTCAAGTTCGTAATGATTTGGATTGCTTTTTCAGCTGCTTCCGCTTCTACGGCAGCAATAGAGATAGTGCCATCATCTTCAATATCAATTTTAGCACCAGTTTCTTCAATAATGCCACGGATAACTTTACCACCTGTACCGATAACGTCACGGATTTTATCTGGATCAATTTTCATCGTTACGATACGAGGAGCCCATTTAGACATTTCTTCACGTGGTGCTTGGATCGCTTCCATCATTTTACCCATGATGTGCATACGACCTTTGTGAGCTTGCGCTAAGGCTTCTTCTAAGATTTCACGAGATAAACCGGAAATTTTAATATCCATTTGGATAGCAGTCACACCTTTTGTAGTACCTGCTACTTTAAAGTCCATATCACCTAACGCATCTTCCATACCTTGGATATCTGTTAGGATTGTATAATGTTCATCCTGTGTTACAAGACCCATTGCTACCCCAGCTACTGGCGCTGTAATAGGTACCCCTGCATCCATCAAGGATAAGGTAGAACCACATACGCTGGCCATAGAGCTAGAACCATTGGATTCTAATACTTCAGATACTAAACGCATAGCATATGGGAATTCTGCTTCTGTTGGAAGCACTGCTAGTAACGCTCTTTCAGCCAATGCACCATGACCGATTTCACGACGTCCAGGACCACGAGAGGAACGAGTTTCCCCTACAGAGAAAGATGGGAAATTGTAATGGTGAATGTATCGTTTTTCTGTATCTAAACCAATACCATCGATGGTTTGTTTTTCAGACAATGGCGCTAATGTACAAATGTTTAATACTTGTGTTTGACCACG
Organism: Veillonella sp. VA142; assembly: GCF_003992135.1. Lineage (GTDB taxonomy): Bacteria > Bacillota > Negativicutes > Veillonellales > Veillonellaceae > F0422. Next base: position 76,058 of record NZ_RQVN01000006.1, read on the forward strand.
TGTGAACAAGCCAGAACCATGCGTACGTGGCAATGCGCTAACGCGACAAGAAATAGGTCGAACTTCATCTAATTGACGGCCATCTGGACGGATTTTCTCTACCGTAATCATATGACGCACAATTTCTTTCACCATTTTTTCTAATGTAGCATAGATATCGCTTGCTTGTTCTGGGAATTGTTCCGCAAAATGAGCCAATACTTCTTCAAACACAGCTTGTTGTTGCTCTTCACGTTGCACTTTATCTGCACAACGTACAGCTGCATCTAATTTGTCATGTGCATAGGCACGAACTGCTTCTGCCACTACTGGATCTACTTCTTTAATTGGGAATGTGCGTTTCGCATGCCCAATTTCAGCTACCATAGACTCTTGGAACGCTACGATTCTTTTGATTTCTTCATGAGCTGTCATGATGACTTCTAAGATGATATCTTCAGGAATTTCGTTGGCTTCCCCTTCTACCATCAAAATCGCATCTTTCGTACCAGCTACTACCATATTTAATGTAGTTGCTTCTAATTGTGCTTTAGTTGGGTTCACCACAATATTCCCATCTACAAGACCCATGCGCACACCAGCGATAGGACCTGCCCAAGGAATATCGGAAATAGATAATGCCGCAGAAGCACCAATCAATGCACAGATTTCAGGCGCATGGTCATGATCAACAGATAATACAGTAGCTACTACATGTACTTCATTACGACTACCTTTATCGAATAAAGGACGAATTGGACGGTCAATTAAACGGCTATTCAAAATAGCAGACTCTGGTGGACGTGCTTCACGTTTAATAAAACCACCTGGGAATCTACCAACAGCATACATTTTTTCTTCGTAATCTACTGTTAATGGGAAAAAGTCAATATCTTTTGCCTCTTTAGATGCCGTTGCTGTAACCAATACAACCGTATCACCATATTGTACTAATGCAGAACCACTTGCTTGTTTTGCTAACTCGCCAGTTTCAATCGTCAACGTGCGACCAGCTAGTTCCATTTGGAATCGATTCATTCCATGCCTCCTGTTTAATTCTTTATCCTTAAAAATCTTTATAGTTGTTATTATACACGAGTGGAGAGGGAAATACAATTTAAGTCGTGATACTGACAGGAAAGAACTCTCCTAATGACCTAATATATAATTAAGCAGAGAGATGACTCTCTCTGCTTAATCTAGTATTTCTCGTTTGCTATATATCACCGTATAGTTGCGTAAACATTGACTCTGCATATAATTTGATATCGTTAGGATTACTCATATTATATGTTGATTTTATATGTTTAAAGTATCTACCTATATCTTCTTTACAAATAATTTCATTTGAAATTTCAACTGCTCTATACTCTCCTCTCGCTGCTAACCATGGTTGTTCAGTATGCGTAAACCGTTCCAAAACCTTTCCACTATAACAACCTAAGTACTTTATAACACTATCTATAATAGCATCTTCAAGGTCTATAATCTCAGAAAACTCCACCTCTTTAGAAGTATCAATCGGATTAAATAAGTACTCCTTATATCTATGATATACTTCAGGGTATACAGGTCCATGTACCCAAGCCTGACAATCTTCCTCAAATAAGAACTTTTCGTGAAATGCGTAATAAAACCCTTGCACGTAATATAATAATTTTTGAAGAGCTAAAGGTGTAATATCTTCACATTCACTTAATAAATATTTAATTACATGATTAATCTTTTTATTCTCTCCGTCAGCTCTGCCCATTAACAGTTCAACAGCAGCTTTACTTTTTTTATAGGCCTGTTCTAATTTTAAATTATTTTTATTTTCATTCAATACTCCGTAATAAAAATTGGGATCCTCATATATTTTTTTTAATGTATTTGAATATTGTTTCGTTGGAATATCGCCCTCGTAATAACGAGAAAATGTCTGTTCCCCCCATCCCAATAGTAATGAAAGCGGTCTCTTACCAATCGCATATTTCTCGCAAATCTCTCTAATGTGTTCTAATGAAATAATATCATTCTGTTTTCTATATTCATCATATAATGCTTTTAAATTATAATCATGTACCTCAGCCACATATATTTCACACTGGCAATCAACACAGTGTGCAACTTTCCCCCTATACTGATAGGCTTCCCCTTTAATCATCCCAACCATTTGTGTTTCTTCTATTATATAATTAACATCATTTCTACATTCTTCACAAAACACTTTTTTGTCTTCCATATCCATATCCTCTTTTCTAAATCATTTAAATGCATACTGTATCGGTTTATTTCTCTTATGAAAAGAAATCACCACCGTTCTATTTCCTCTTAATGTATCTAGCATATTAATTTTTATGTAAATATCTACCACAACGCCTTCTCCATCGGCCTCAAATAGTCTCACCTGAGGAACAAATACATAAAGCACTTCATTTTCATACCCTGCCTTCGTATTCTGTAATGTATGGCAAAAATCCTCTACTGTAAGATTCTTTAAAATTTCTTTTATCTTTTCACTACGAAGATTATATTCATTAATAAAGGCTATATTTTCTTGGCGATTTGCATTCATAGAAATAGTATACATTCCACATTTAATACACTCTTGTACTAGCGTTAACATGTTAGCTATTTCTTTTCTACTATAACTTTGATTATAATATAAATTCATGTAGATGCCTTTCTACAAAATACTGAATTCATCAATTTACAATTCAAAATTGTATCAATTGATGCATTTTTATATTTTGATTATACCAAAATTTTATGTGCGTATCAATAAAAAAGCTTCTTATAAAAAATTCTGACTAATTTAGTAAATATAAAGTCTCCCTTATTAGTGGAGCCCCTCAAATTGTTAAGGTCTTTGTATTATCGTATTCCAATGGGTTTACAGAAGGGGGTAATAATAACATTAAAGTATTAAAGAGAATAAGTTATGGATTGCGTAATTTTGATTATTTTAGAATTCGTATACTTCTATTAAGCAAAAAGAATAGCACTAGCTATTTAGACAGCTAGTGCTAAGAACTTTTTATAGGCTCTATAATAAATGTTAGGGCTACTCATATAAAAGTAGTCGCCAACATTCTTTTTTTGCAATAAAATAGACATATACAAACTCAAACTGTATCATAAAAGTAGCCACACAATTAAGAAAGGATGAGTCATATATGTCTACAGTTAATTATACAGAAATTATCTTTAAAATTAAAGAGGAATATATCAAACATACAAGAGTAAATGAGGACGGTTCTGTTCACTTTACTCTTGAGATTCCAGTAGCTGAGCAGGTGCGTCCTCATTGTGGAGCGAGGACTAGAAAGTCTAAAGGTAAACGACCTGAAGACGTCAAATTTGGGGCTACTCAGCATCATACAGTGACTGCAACCTACTTGCAAAGGCGTTACAAATGTCAGGAGTGTAATCACACTTTCATAGAAAAGAACCCTTTTGTTTGCCGTTATTTGCGACTTAGTAAAACTAATATGGAATATCTATTTAGACAACTCGGCGAAAAAGTATCCTTCACAGAGATGGCTAAACTTAGCAATGTTTCTGTTTCAACAGTCATTCGGTATTGCTCTAAATTAGCTATTCCAAAGCCTAACTAATTACCCACAGTACTAGGTATCGACGAATATAAATGGAATACCGAAGGTCAAAGGTACCCAAGGTATCATAGCCGATTTAACCAATCATTCTATCGTAGACATTTTACCAAAACGGGATACACGAGCTCTTATTCAATACTTCAAAACCTTTTCTAAAGAAGCTAGAGAACAGGTTAAATACGTCGTTATGGGTATGTCTCCATTATTTAGGTTAGTGATGCAAACTTTCCTCAAATGTTAATGCCTTTGTTACCCTATTCCAATGGTTTTACAGAAGGGTGTAATAATAACATTAAAGTATTAAAGAGAATAAGTTATGGATTACGTCATTTTGATTGTTTCAGAGTTCGTATACTTCTATTAAGCAAAAAGAATAGCACTAGCTATTTAGATGGCTAGCGTTAAGAACTTCTTATATGAGCAGCCTCCACATTTGACAAAGAGCCTTCTTTTACACTTTAGGTATAATTTTTAATTAAATCAACCATACGTTATATCTTCATTTTTCGTATAAAACCACTCAATCGTAAATCCATCGATTATATTAACTTCAAAAGGTTTACTTTTTCTATAACAAATATTGTTTTTTACTAAATAGGCCTCAACATAATGTCTCCCTACATAACTAGTTGTTTCTATTCTTATCCTTTTCCCTTGTTCAATCTTAGAGTCATAAAAGTCTCCTCTTAGGCAATTTGCATTTTTTGCTTCAGTACCAGTATTCGTTATTTGCCAATATATGTCAAAATCTTTTATATTGAGTGTGGGGGCAATCACTTCAAATCTAAGCTCTCCTTTTTTATTCAAAGCTTCACCACTTTTTATCTTTTTACCTCTAAACCCAGGACAACTATAATATGTTTTTATCTCCACATCAGATTCATTGGCACTTAATAATTTCCACTTAGGTCTCTGATGATGGCTTAACGAGTCTAAGGATATCCCAATTTCATTAATACTCTTACGCAGACTTCTCTGCATATAATACAAGCTCTCATTTAATGTCACTTCTTTATTATCAACACTGAAATCAGCTTTAAGTTGATTATACCATTTCAAAAATCCTTCAAAATACATTTTCTCTTTATCCCATTTTAATGATAGTTTTTCTTTTCTATTAACTGGATTATAAATACATGGAATTTCTTCTTCATATTCAATTCCATCCAAAAGGGTCTTAATTACATTCAATAATAATGATGTAAAATCATCACTAATACTTGTGCATTTAGAATACACTTTTGCAGCTAGAGTAGTAATTATAACCGAAGATGGTTTATGTTCCATATCATCTTCAAACATAACTTCTGCATGTCGCTTTAGCAACTGCACAATTTGTTGTAATTCAGTTTTTACTTTATAGTCTGGAATTTCTTCTACCTTTGCATCAATTCGTTTAGCATATGATTCTTTTAAAACTTTAAAATTACTTTGATTTTTAAACCAATCAGAATATCCTTTGGGATTGCTAATCTCCCAGTTATCTGTTATATCATCATAATTATCACGCCTTTTATCCGAAATTGCAATATTTCCATCATCACCATTATTCCATGGAACAGCTGGTAATATATCTATATGAAAATTTGATTCATCTACATAATATAGTGTCCAACACCTATTACTCTCTTTCGGTAAATTTTGCATACTATTCCTTAAGCAATAATCTTCAACTACTTTTCCAATTTCGTCTTTTAGTTGTCTTTGAGTCTGGTCTATTCTTCTTTTTTTAGTCATATTGCAAACAATATCTACATCATACGCCCCTTCTTCAGTAAGCGGTTTAATTGCTGTTCCTAATTTAATGGAACCTTGTAAGTAAATATCTGGATCATATTCTGCTAAATCAGATTCTTTTATATAATTTGCAATTGCTTTATATCTATTCGATACTTTTTCATAATAAGATTCAGAAACATCAATTTCATTAATCAGCTCTTCTATCTCCTTTGATATTTTAAAGTTTTTCACTTTCTCTTCTCCTTTTCTCTTAAATAATATATCTCGAATGACTTCCTATTTTAAATGATTTTCCTTCAATATCAATACATTCTTTTTCGATAGCCTCTCTATCTACAAGCTTAATCAAACTATCATCGCCTTGCGCATATTGGCGTATCATCTCAACGTATTCATCTATTAAGTGAATTTCATAAATATCAAATAATAAAATTTCATCGATGCTAAAGTGTATAGAATACTTCATTTTTGGTTGTATTTGCTTTAAAAACTCTATCTTCATACTTGTCACTGCTTCTATAGGCAATATCTCCGGTCTTATAATTTCTTCATAAAATTCTCTATATGCTGCTACTTCCCTATTTTTTCTGCTATCAAACCAACTCAAAACTTTACTAACATTTTTTCCTTTAACCCTAAATCTTAGATCTTCATTTTCATAAAATCCCCGCTTATTTTCAAATCTAATATTCAACTTTCTTTCAATATTAATAAATGAACTGTAGACCTTATATACGCCTCCAACAGGTTGCAATTGTTCTATTTTACTACCTTTTATTAAAAGATATTTATCATCTATTTTTATTTTATATAAATAGGCAATACTAAATCTAATATCTTTATCGTATTGCAGCACTGATTTTATAATCAGCCAAATTCTTCTATAATTATCAAAAAATCTACCGCAAAAAAAAGAAATTACGTTACTAATTAAATTTATAACTATACTTTCTAACACTTATATTCCCATCCTTTCATTATTACTGCTTAACTTCTTTTAGAACTTTATAGTCTACTATCTTATTTTTTACGAACAATATCCTCCTAATCATTCTTCTGCCTTCAACCATACTTCATAATAAAATACCAGGCTATAACCATGGCACAATCCTATCAGATATATAAATTTTATTTTAAATAGTATATGAAAGTTCCTAATTCATTATCATAACACTTGTATTTATATTGAATATTCACCAGAGTTTGAGTATATTACCAGTTTAAGTATTTACTGCTCCCATACACCTTTCTTAAATAGTGTTCTCCCATTATGCTAAGTTTTTACCGTTATAATTCAGAATCCGTCTCTAATATTACTTTAATAGAAGACATGATTCTTGTTCCCACTATTTTCTCTCATATTTCACCTCAAAGAATACTATATATTGACTTTTATTAATTCTATTTTACCATATATTGTGTTTTAACACAAAATTCTGAAAATAAAAAGGCTCTATAATAAATGTTGGGGCTACTCATATAAGAGTAGTCGCCAACATTCTTTTTTTGCAATAAAATAGACATATAC
>NZ_RQVN01000007.1 GCF_003992135.1 Veillonella sp. VA142
ATATTGGTATCATCTGGTGGGTATAAATTATGCTCTCGAATAAAATCATCTACAACATCTTTTTCATCTAATGTTATCGTATGCTCTGCTTGATATTGTTGATATAACTCTTCTTTTAAATGCTTATCTAGCATATTTTCTTCGATGTATTGAACGGCTTTTTCTGCATCTCGGATGGCATAGACGAATGCATTCGGATCACTCAGTAGTTGTTGAGACCAACCTTTGATATAGGCTGCATTATTCTCTTGTTCAGCTCGTTCCAGGTTATAGGTTCCATGGAGTAATGCACTAGTAAATTCGGCCACCAATTCTTCACGAGCATAGGCTTCGCTACCTTTTCCACCTTTTAGATTTCGATGCAATCGGGAAGCGTGACCAGTGCTATGGCCAATCTCGTGTAGGGCAGTGGAGTATAGGAGTTCTGGAGCCTTCCAATTCTCTCTAGCCACAAGATGAATTTCATCCTTGCTAGGGATGTAATAGTTTCTATCTACTTGGTCAAAGTGAATAGGAGCTTCGGAGTTTTCCATGATGTTTTCAATAAACTTATTACGTTGCTCTACTCGAACAATATCTTCCATGTCTCGCTCTAGTGGTGGAAACTTTTCAAATTGTTCTGCATTAAATACTTTATAGTATTGATGCACCCAAAATGTATTCCTGGATTCTTCTGAAAGTTCATTGGAATTAGTATTATCTGAAGAACGATTGGTAGGAATGGTTTTACCAGTTTCAGGGTCTTTATAACATTCCTCGTGGAACTCAATAAGAGAGCCTTTGGAACCTTTTTTTAACACGTAAATTGGATCTAATCCTGCATCAATATATTTTTGATTTTCTGCCTTCATTTGTGGGAATGTAACCCATCTTGGATCAGTCCAACCGTTTTCTAACGATGCTGCCATCAAATGGATCATATTGGCTTTTGAGTATCTCGTTTCAGAAATAGGGTTATATTGTTTGCGAAACACATATCCTCTTTGCCACTCTGGTAAATTTGTATTTTGAATTGCATTGACAAGAATTTCAGCTGTTCGTTTACGTTGTTCCTGGATAATTTCTTCCGCGGTCTTTTTTTCAGCTGGAGCTTCTGAAGTTTGATTTGTCTTGCTATAGGTTCTAGTAATAGCCATGATAGACCTCCTAATTATTCAGCATCAGGTTGGTAATCTTCATTTAATAATTTAGGCATGTAATCTAAAATTGCATGGTCTGCGTCTTCAATTGTGAAAGGGAAATCCTGGTCATGTAGTAATTCGCTATCACTATAATTATTACTTACATCTTTTTTGTCTTTCATAGTAACCTCCTTATATTATTTGAAAATTAATTGGTTAGATTTACTTTTATCCTTATCCTCAGAAATGGATTTTTGGTCTTTCATTTCTTTTGGAGTGATGGTTTTCTGATGACGGGATGCGACTATAGAACTAAAGACTTGTAATTCTTTTTCACTTAATAATTCTTTTGCAATTGAATTATCTTCAGTGTAATTAGAAAGATAATAAGGCTTTAGCTCTGTATAGGTATCTTGCGATGCAGGGTAATCTAAATCTTGGTAGTCATTACTAGTAGCTAACGGTACGCTGTCATTAAGTAGGTTGGTTTTTAGATTAATATAAATCTCTTCTTCACCATACTCCATATCTTTAAATATGGACTTGATTTGTTGATATCGTTCAGTTTGCTCTTCTTCAGGCACAGATAGTGAGAAGTTATAAGTATCTGCGATATCTTCAATATCTCCATACGTCATCACACCAATAGGTGCCTTTTCAGGATTAAAGTAAGTAGGTAGGTGAGACGTATTAAAATCTTCACCAAACTCTTGAAGATAATATTTTTGATACTGAATTAATGGCTCAATATCCATATTATTAGAAGCTGCTAACTCTTTTAGCTCATCATAATGATCCAGGTAATCATAGACACCTTGTTCTACGCTTGTATTGAATGGAAGATATATATCGGTTTCATCACTGACTAGTCTAAAATTAGAAATAGAAGGTTCAAATGACATCTTTTCATCTATATGATCTAGGGTGGCGGTCTCAATACTTTCTTGCGAAACACCCGTGTTTTGTAGTGTAGTAATTGCATTAATTAAGTCGTAGGTAAATGCTTGGTCCTCAATTGTAATCTGCTTTTTGTTTTCAATATTTTCAATAAAATATTCTGCCATACTATAAGTAGATTCATGTTTGATACCATTACCATTGATTTCACCCCAAAACTCCTGGTCAATAGAGTGCGTTGTTTTAGTATTTACATCAAGTTCATTATCATAGGTGCCACTTGCCAGTTTTTGATTGGTAGTAATATACTTTCCATCATCGTCCTCAAAGGCCAATAGTTTAACGTCCTTTAGCGTCTTATCATTAGAAGCCTGTTCTATTGCGCCTTTAGTTGCTTCTACAACGGATGAAATATCATAATCATATTTATTAATTAGCTTATGTACATCTTCGTATAAATCCCTGGTTAATTCAGTATTGTTTCCAAGGCCAATCTGCTTCTTTTCTTCCAGGGCTGAAAGAATAGAGAGAGTAGCCTGGTAACTGGTTTCGTTATTAAAAGATTGGTTGTTTATCGTTCCAATAAAGGATTGATGGATATTTTTTTCCATAAGTCAAACTCCAATACGAGAGTAGATATAAGAAAGTCTAGTAGATAACTTAGACTTTGTCTGAAGTATTTACTCTTATATCTGCTTTAGGTTTTAAATATTCAAAGTAACCATCTTTCATCATAAGATTTAAGAGATATGCGGGGCTATTTTCAGGGTTTTGCTCATAACAATCAACGATCTTAAAATCTTTTAACGTAGGAGATGATGTTAAATTTGCATAAGTTGCTTCTAACATCTCAGAGTAATTAAAATGATCGTTTTTATCACTCATTTTTTGTATAATTTCTATAAGGTTATCTGTAAACTCTTCATCGTGCATTGGGATATTCTTAGTTTTTTCGATAGACTGCAAAATGTCTATTGTAGCATAAAAAACTTCAGGATTTCCTACAAACACACCATTAACATTTCCTATAAAAGGTTGCTTAATTTCATATGAAAGACCTTGTTTTTCTCTATTTTCTTCAGTTTTTTGAGAATTTACTTCCATAGTAATCTTTCCTTTCTCGTTAGCATTATTCAAATAGAACTCTGTATTATATAAAAATGACTATTTAAGGCCTTTATATAGCATTTGTGCGTATTCATAACGGGTCATTTGTTTATCGCCTTTAAATTCGCCATCTGGGTATCCATCTAAGACATCATTGCCATGTAATGTTTCTACGGCTTCGCTAGCCCAATGATTTTTAGGCACGTCAGGGAAAGAAGCTCGTTTAGGTGAAAGTCTAGTAGATAATTTAGATAATTGCTCTTTCAATTGATTCAATTGATTTTGTAAGTTGTCATTTTTCTTGCGAAGTTCATTGACTTCTCCTTTGGTAATTTTTTTATAATCAGAGCCAGAACCAATTTTAAAAGATAAGCCAGCGTTCCATGCCCGATCATTAGGACTAATAGTACTTGCTAAGGAAAGCATAATATTTTCATTTGGTCTTACAAATCCACCGAATGCGGTAGCTTTCGCACCGTTATATTGGCCATGAGAAACAGCAAAAGATACTTTATTGGATTCATCAAAATCTAATGGATGTAACGCAGCTAATGCGGATGCCGTAGCAGTACCTACATTAATATCTTTTGTTAGTTTTTGTTCCAATCCTTGGGATTGTGTTTGTAACGTATCCATATTCACAACAGAAGTAGGATCATTAGGGTTTGTTACAACACCAGTAATATCACGGAGAATACTGTTTCCATGTTCATCGGTACCACGGAAATCTACATGAGTTGCTGTACCAGCTCTATCAACAGTCACTGTTTTACCATCTGTTTTAATAAGCCCTTTTGGTGAGTAATTTTGAATGGCTTCATATACGGATTTACCATTGACGAGACCATTAGAAGATTCACCTTGGCCAACAGTGCCAGTACCTAACTTAGCACTCCATTCTTTTACATTTTCGGCGGTTAAATTAGATGCATTAGTGTTAGCTTTAGAAGTGAGAGTAGATGGATCAATTTGAACATTAGCTAATGCAGTATGTAAGGTATCACCTGTAATTAATCCTTTATCTCCAGCTTTGGCAGTGCCAGTGCCTAATTTTTCGCTCCATTTTTTAGCATCCTCAGTAGAGATATTGGAAGCATCCTTATTGGCTTTAGTAGCTAACTTAGTATCTACAGCATTGGATAATTCAGTGATTTTAGGGGCAATAGCACCTGTGATAGCATCGTTAGATACATTTACCTTATAGATAGTAGAATTACCGTCTGTACGGCTTTCTACGGAAGTATTAGTACCATTTTCTAATTTAACAGCCTCTTTGGATAAGTTACGGATTACTGTTTTACCGTCATCGGTAATATTATCTAGTGCAGTATTGGCTTTGGCATTGAATTTAGAATCTAATCCATTATTGATGTTAGAAGTAGCAGTGTTGACAGCGTTAGTAATGGCTGTATTAACAGTGCCACCAGTTACTAATCCAGTGTTACCATCGGTAACAGTACCAGTGCCCAATTTTTCGCTCCATTTGGAAGCGTCCTCAGTAGAGAGGTTGGAAGCATCCTTATTCGCTTTAGTAGCGAGTTTAGTATCTACAGCATTGGATAATTCACTGATTTTAGGGGCAATAGCACCTGTGATGGCATCATTGGATACATTTACCTTATAGATAGTAGAATTACCGTCTACACGGCTTTCTACGGAAGTATTTGTACCATTTTCTAATTTCACTGCCTCTTTAGATAAATTACGGATCACAGTTTTACCATCATCTGTAATATTATCTAGTGCAGTATTAGCTTTGGCATTGAATTTAGAGTCTAAGCCATTATTGATATTAGAAGTAGCAGTGTTGACTGCATTAGTAATAGCAGTATTAACAGTGCCACCAGTAACAAGACCAGTGTTGCCATCGGTAACGGTACCAGTACCTAACGCAGTTTGCCAAGCAGTTTTATTAATAGCACCATCTTTTGCTTCAGCGACTTTCCACAACTGATTACCATTAATTGCTTCTTTAGAATTTTCAGCAATTGTACCATCTGTTACATTCACTAATTTTCTAGTAGAAGTAGCAGAGCCGATAGATACTACATTATCTTCTGTAGCTGTACTATCTTTACCAAGCACAACAGAGTTATTAGCTTTAGTAGTCACGTTTGAACCTAATACAAATGTATTTGTTCCTACTGTATGAGTAGTCGTAGCATCACCAATAGTATTATTATTACCGAATGCGTAGGAGTTATCTCCATAAATCGTATTCGGATCACCAAACGTACCTGCATTGTTACCGATAACGATATGGCCAACACCAACAGCAATAGATTTAGTACCTGTTACGGCAGAACTTTTACCAATAGAAATAGAATTTTCACCAGTGACAATAGTACCAGTACCGATAGCAATGGAATTAGACCCTGTAGATAAAGAGTTTGTGCCAATGGCCATAGCATTTTCACCTACATTAGTTAAATCATGTAGTGTTAATGCATTTTTAAGAGCAGTTAATCGTTCTTGATTTTGTTGCAATTCTTGAGATTTAGCCGTCAATTGTCGCATTAATGCTTCATATTGTTCCATATACAACAAATCGGAAGCACTAGGATTAATACTTTCCCAGTTTGTTTTAGCCTGATCCGCAGAGGCTTTTAATGCTGCAATTTGCTTTTCCTTTTCAGCTACTGCATTTTTATTGATTTGTAATGCAGTTTCAAGGTCTGATGTTAGTTTGTTTGTTGTGATTTTATTTTTTTCTACAATATCTGTAATATTTAATTTTTCCCAATTTTTATAGTTTTCTTTCAACCCTTCAAGAATTGGAGACAGATTATATGAAGTACCTAAAGCATTATATTCTTTTATTGCTACATTTTTTTTATCTAGCCAACTAGTATTATGAGTGTCTTCATATTGCTTTTGATAATATGTTATTTCAATACTTTTAACAAAATAGTCTATTTTTTTATCCATCTCTAAATAGAGTTTTTCTTTAAGTTCTTGTGTAAATAAAGGATTATTATTGTTATTAAAATATTCTCTTAGAGTTTTTTTGAATTTAGGAGCTTGTTCTTTAGAACTATCCCATTCTTCTTTTGTTGATAAATCTATGTTTATATTTTTTAAAGTAATGTCTTTCGTAGGCTTATCTTGTAACGTATTATCCAAATTGAATGCATCTTTAGATAAAGTTTTGTAGTTTCCGTAATTATTAAAGTCAAGGTGTCTGTTTCTAATTTCAATGCCTGTTATAATATTAAAAGCCATATTTATATTATATGGGCTTTTTATATTCATATTTCTTGAATAATCGTCACTATCACTATACCTAAAGAAAGCAGCATACCATGATTTTGATAAAATTATTTGATTATTTCTCAAATCTCCCATTGCCTTATAATGAGCTTTAATGTACTCTTTATAGAAGCTATCTAATGGTAAATTTAGAGTACTTCCTTCTTCGGTCATACGCTTCAGATTTGTAGCAGCAGCAGTTAATCCATCTTCAGAGTTAATATCTACACCACCAAGACGATTGACAGCCCCAAGACGATTATTTAAATCATCTAGTTTAGCTTGAGCATTGCGAAGGAACTCAGCGGAGTTAGCTACTTCTGTAGACCATGCATTTTGTTTGTTTAAATAGTCTTGATGTGCTTTTTCTTTAGCTAGGCGAACTTGCTTAACACGTTCACCAGCTTCAATTGTTTTGGCTTGTTCAGCACGGATTTTTTGGATTTCATTAGCTAAGTTAGTAACAGCATTTTGAGCAGTGGAGATTTCAGCTAATCTCTGTCTATTTTCGTTTAATTTACCAGTGATGGTATCTTTTGTTTCATTCCCACCAGTGGCCACTGCATTATTACCTACAGCCAGTGATCCAGTACCAGTCGCAATAGAACCATTACCTCTAGCTCTTGCATTAGATCCTAACTCAAGACCAGAATCTTCTTTAATATTGTTGATAGTTATATCCCAATAGTTATTGGTTACACCATTCTCTGTAGTTGTGGTAGTAGGTGTAGTAGCAGTAGCAGAATCTGCTGCATAGCCAATATGACCCACACAGGCAAGTGCTACTAATGTGGATAATGCTAATTGTTTTTTCTTAAATTGTTTCATTATAATCCTTTTTAAACCTTTTCAAAATTTACCTTTTGGATTTACAAACTTCTGTAATATTTCCGTCCTCATCTGTTTTAAAACCAAAAACGCACTCTGTTCCCATAAGTTTATATGCCTGTTGTAAATACTCTTTAAACTTTTTTTCATCTCTATTCACATTAAGATGTTTGAAGTTTTCTAAAAAGGCTACCTCATCTCCATTATCTTCATTATCTAATGTTATTTTAAAATTTTGGCTAACCGATTGATTTAAATCACCATTTGTTTTACATCCAAGCTCTTCTTTAATGGTTTTTGACATGCTATTTTCCTTTCTTTTTTAATTTTTCATTATAATCATTTTTCAAATTTATTTAAAATATTAAAAATTTGTTTTAATTCATTTATTCCGAGTGTTCTTTTTATACATTTACATATTTCTAATGACAGTTCTCTTTCTAGTTTGACAGGTTTAGAGGGTGTATTTTTTGTATTACAAGTAAACTCGTTGCCTAATAATTCATCAATACTGACGTTTAGCAAATATGAAATTTTACAGAGTACATCATATTTTGGTTCACGATTATTGCTTTCATAGCTAACATATGTAGGGTATGGAATTTCCAGTACTCTCGCAAACTCTTTAGCAGTCATATAACCTGCTAATAATCTGTATTTTTTTAAATTACTACTAAAATGATTCATGAATGTCTCGTTATAGATAGTGTTCCTTGATAAACTCGGCTTCTTTGTATAGCCCCTTATAAATCAACCATTCTAAGGTAAAGTTGTCCATTTTCTTTTCTTCAATTAGTTTATTGAGGTAAATTTGGTCACTTTTATCTGTAGATAAAACAAAGGCAGCTTCTACAGGCTGTAAGGCAAGATCGAATACACGATTTCCTTTTTCAAAAGAGCTATAGTAGTATTCATGGCGTTCCTGGTTATCTAGCTTGGAAATGATGTCAATTTGACGTTCATTACAACCGAATTGGTGGTAATAATTACGTATTTGTTCGTTGACTGCATTTTGGTTACGCAAATAAATTCTATTAGGGCAGTTTTCCAGGATAGTAGATAGTAGATCTGGCTTAGAAATAATATCTGCTAAGTTCTGAGTGGCCACGATAATTGATGCATTCTTTTTACGTAAGTCTTTGAAGTATTCTCGGATTTTATCTCTGAATACAGGGTTATCAAAGAATAGCCAACATTCATCCAGGATAATCATAGTAGGAGAAGGACTATCTTCTTTTAAAGCGTTGTCAATCTGATGGAATAGATAGTCAATGGTAGAAGGAACAATCGCTGGAGTACGCATTACTTCTTCCATTTCATAGACCTGCCAACGACCAGACCCTTTGATACTAGAGTGATTATCAAAGAGGGGTCCATAAGGGCCTTCCATGGTTAATGCACGAAGGCCAATACGAATATCGCTATCCTGCACCAAATCACAAAAGTTGGATATAGTACGCTTATCTTTTGGGAACTCTGCAAGAGATAATAAGGCTTTTTTGATAGTATCTTTGGTAGATTCAGTGACTTCAAATTTACCTCGATCTAAGAAACCTGCTAGCCAATCAATGGCCCATACACGTTCGGTAGGAACATCTACATTCTCTAGTGGTTGGAACGATAAATCAGATTTGCCACTTGCTGATATATTGTAGAAGTTACCACCAGCTGCATAGGTCGTCACACGGCTTGATGCCGCCTTATCGAATACGAAAATACGGCTATTTGGATACTTCATAAAGTGAACTTCTAATGTATTCAATAGTACAGATTTACCAGAACCAGAAGGGCCACATACAAGAGTATGAGCTAAGGCTCCGTTATGTAGTGAAAGTCTAAATTGACTGTTATAGGAATCGGTATATAAAAGAACGGGCCCCTTTAAATGGTCATTCCATTTGTCACCTGACCACTGTGCTGTGGTCGGGGCTAAATGACAAAAATTTAGGGAACTAACCATATTTCTACGAATATTGCATCGTGGACATCCTGGTAGGGAGCCACGCCATGCTTCCATAGAGTTATCCGTTTCAATGTATCCAGTAAATTCTAATTGGTTAACGATAGATAAGACGTGGCTAGCTATTTTTTCTACGCTAGAAACATCGTTAGCGAATACACAAAGTGTCATCGTGTAGTAGCCTTGTGCAATCATACCTGTACCCAACTCTTCGATAGCAGCAGTCACATCATTGGCTTTAGAAAGCTCTGTATCGTCAATCTCTGCATCGTTGACTTGTCGTTTAGTAGCAATGGCCCCTAACCGTGAACCAACGCCAATAGCCTGGAATTTTAAGTCTTTTCTTCGTTGAATTAAAAACTTTTTGGCATCATCAGTACCAATACAATGCCAACGACTTGTCCAACGATATTGAATGTTTAAGGCGTTTAGGGTATCTAATAATCCAGGAATAGTACTAATAGGGAACCCTAATAATGTGATAACCCGCATAGGTTTAGTGCCTAATTGAGGTTTTAATCCCCCAGTAATAGAGGCATCACTTAGGTATTCGTTTAGGTATTGCAATGGGTTATATTTGACCTTGTGCATCCGATCGGAGATTAAGCTATGTAGGAAAGTAGCAATTTCATCAGGGTCGAGCAAAGCAGAAAGCTCTTTGAATACACTTTTAAGCATTAATGCAAACTGATTGACCCTGTGGATAAATTCATCAGTTACTTCTTTGTAAATAGCTAAATCATCTTCGATGGATTCACCTTTATTTTTACCGTTTGTAACAAAAGCAGAGGTTAATCTATGCTTTGTTTTACTTGGGGGTTCCATATAAATGGTGAAGTAGTAGTCACTTTCGTAGAAGTGACCACTTTCAAAGTATGTTGCTTTAGCATCTTCAATTGCTTGAAGTGTGGGGTTAGGCATAGTGGAGCGTTCATAATTGTGGCTTGGATGTCGTTGAGCTTCGATATATAGAATATATCCAGATGGAAGTCTACGCATCGCATTGTTAATGGCTGCGTTATAGGCAATCAGTTCTTCTGGCGTGGCAGAAGCTGTATCTAAGCCACGAAATTTGAAGATGGCCATCATAGAATGGTCATGGTTATGTACGATACCATTTGTTTCATCGATGTAAGCCCAGGGAATCATATAAGAAAGACGAGGTTGTTCTTGCCAAATTCCATTTTTTTGAGAATAAATTCTTGGGTCCACCTCTTTTTTCTTTTGTTTAGAATTGAATAAAGAGAACAAGGGAAACCTCCTTTGTTTAATAATAGTGTTTCTTGTAAACACTGTTTTTTAGAATGACTTTGTAAAATTCAGGATCCCGATTGGTAAGCTGTAAGCAGGCAATATAGGCACTAATGCCAAGGATGATTGCAATTAGTGACATATAGGAAATCTGAAAAATTACTACTAGCATAATAGTCGTTAAGCTAATAGAGAATAAGATTGGTCGAGGCAAGCCCATCCATAAGATAGGCTCGGCGACAGATTTATGAAGGGGAACTTCAAATCCTTCTGGAATCGTATCTTTCATAGGGATTACCTATAAACCAATCATCATGCCAGATCCTTGACCAGCAGTCCATAAATAGTTCAAAATTGGGCCTAAGAACATAATGATACCTACACCAAAGCAGGCATATAGGATTTTTTCTAACGATCCGCCAGCATTACCTTTCATCATAAGGAAAGCTGCTGCACCAATGAACAAACCACCTACTACCAGCGCAAAAGGACCAGTCATAAATTTAATGATACTTAGGAAAAAACCAATAATAGGAATATCAAAATTCACTCCAGCAGTATCTGTTTTACCTCCAGCTCTACCAATTACTGTGGTAACATCATTAGCAAAAGAATGAAGGTAGGAATTAGTAATAAGAAAAGCTGTGAGTCCAGCTACTTTCACTAAATAGGCATTTTGAATTTTTTCTTTTACAAGTTTTAATTTATTCTTCATTAATAGATTCCTTTCGTGGAATAACTTTTGTAATATACGTATTTTTTTCTTCAGAAAAAGATTCGACTTCAATAATTTCATTAACGATACGACCACGTTTACCGTTACCTAAATCGGTATGTATGATGGAAATAATCACATCAATAGCATCACCAATTAGTTCTTTGATGTCACCAGAGGATTCTGGATCTTCCTGGGCAAGGGATTTAATACGACTAAGACCACTCATGGCGCTATTTGCATGGACGGTACATGCACCGCCAGGATGACCTGTATTCCAGGCTTTAAGCATGGTATACGCACAGCCATCTCTAACCTCACCAATCACGATACGATCAGGAGAACGGCGCATGCAGTCACCCAATAAGCGTGTCATATTGTATTTAACAGATTTATCGGAGTTTGTTTCTTGCTTTGTGAACATAGGGGAGTAGTCACTAGCAGGGCATTGTAACTCTGGTAAATCTTCTAACGATATGATTCTGTGGAATGGACTTAGTCTTGCCATAGCTTCTAAGATGGCATTTAAAAAGGTAGTTTTACCTGTAGCAGTACCACCAACAACTAAGATGTTTTTACGAAGGCTAACAGCATTTTCAATGTAATCTTTGTAATGCTTAGTGATTGTTCCATTGGCTACATAATCATCTAAGGTAAATACAATAGTGGCTCGTTTACGTATATTAAATTCAGGAGTTTTAACAATAGGTGGTAACTCGCCTTGGAAACGGTAGCCGTATCCTCGTATTTCAGTGGAGATAGAGGGAATATCTTCATTGACGATTTTATCGGCTTGTCCTGCGATTAATTCGATAATAGCAGCTCGTTGTTTATCCGTAAGATATATATCAGTAATAACTTTACCTTCAGTGCCAGATAAATATCGGATATACCCATCTGAATTGACATAAATCTCCGTGATGTCACAACGTTTAAATAAGTTAACGAGTTCAGTACCTAGAACAACATCTAAGACTTCATTCCTAGATGTTGCTTGGGTCGTCATCATCTACCTCCTCCTCATGGTCGTCTATATCTTCAACATCTGTATTTAATGCATACATGAAGTCTTCTCGGAGTGTTTCAGAGATTGTATTGTCTTCTAAAAAGGTTTGGTATCGTTGTAAATAATCATCAACCGTTTGAGATCTATTAGTTTCTAGTTGTTCTTTAGCGGATAGAATAGCACCCACTAAAATTGACAGGTTGTTAATAGGGAAACCTAGCTGTTGTATGATGTATCCAATGTGGCTTAACTCCTGGTTATGTTTTCGTTTAGATTCTTGTCGTTTTTCTTTTCGTAAGATTTCTAATTTTCTTAATAAAGCAGCCTCATCTTCCATTAACTTAGATAGTTTTTTAGAACTTTTTTGGATACTTTTCTGTGAACGTTGAATAGATTGCATCGGTAGGATAGTAATCACCTCACTTTTTTAAGTTCTTGTCATAAATAAAGGTAGTGGAAGAGGTTTGAGTGGTTTGTTTACTCAATAACTCCTCTCGTTTTGCATTTGCATTTCGTACAGGGTCTGTACGTATCACATCACTAACTATAGGGGCGTTGATGAGCTTTTCCAGGTAATAATTGTTTTCATAATATTTAATCTTATCTGTCAGAACTGGAGGAGAGCCAGAAGCAATAATTACTTCCTGGTCTTCCATTCGTTTTAACTCATCACCAGTCATTAACGATCTAGCCATTTGACTGGTAGAAGCGCTAGTATAACCGATTAAGCGACCTGCATTCCTGGATTTTGATTTAGTTTCAATGGTTGTTTTACCTAGTTCTGTTTCAGCATATTGAGCTGTATCATTATCGTTGGGTGCGTAAAATATCTTTAAATGACAGTTCATTAGAATTTGGTTGTCTTTGCCGTAAATTCCATTAATTTGGGGTAAACCCTGGTTAATTAAAAATACTTTCATGCCATATCCTGCAATATAGGATAGTGTAGCCGCAAACGATTGTAGGTTACCTAGAGAAGAGAACTCGTCCATTAAAAATAAACATTTATGCTTATAATTGGATTTTGCTTGGCCATTTACGTAAGTACCAATAGATCTAGCGTGATGGCGTACCATCATTTCAAAGAATAGCCTAAAAATAGGCGCTAACCGTAATAAGTCGGATGGCGGTGTTACTAGATAGAGTGATACAGGCTTTTTGTAATTCATCAAGTCATCAATACAAAAGTCAGACACTGATGTGTTGGAAGCAAGTAATGGATCTAAATATTCTTTCAAGGCAGTATTAGCTGTCGATACAATCGACCCCAACTCATTATCTGGCTTAGATGTGATTTCAACGAAAGCCTGATAAATAATAGGATGTGTTCCTGGCATCGAGTTAAGAGATGTGGAATTAGGGTAGATAGCTCTTAAATCCGCTTGTGTAAAATGCCTTGTTTCATAGCTACAAGTTTTTGTATTCCATTCCACAATATCAATACCTTCTGCAGGCACATGTTCATACATGACTAAATTTTTAGCTGCTTCTACGAACCCTTTAGCGGATTGTCTATACACACCATCCTTATCTTGTTCTATGACAATACTAGATTTTAGAAAGGCTGCAACGCTGTATAAGGTAGGAGGAGTAGGGTAGTTCTCTGGATCAGTATAATGTGCGTATTTTAAATGCAATAAAACAGTCATAATGACGTTCGTTGCATTTGCTGTCCAGTGGTCTGGTTTCCCTTTTCCTTCATAATCCGCAATGATAGAGGCTAAGTTTTGGGCCATTGAAACTTCCATTGGTGTACCAATAGGAATTTCATCAAGCGGGTTCCATCGAGCCGATGAACCATCGTCACTAGTGGGTTCAAACTTAATGGCTACATGCCCCATTTTCTTACGATATCCAGCGGTTACACCCCAGTTTTCTGACTTTATATCGTTGACGATAACGCTACTTTTCCAACTACCTAGTAGTGTTGGAATAATGAGGCCAACGCCTTTCCCAGAACGTGTAGGAGCCACAACAGCTAAGTGTTTGTTGGAGTTATCTCGTAAATAGAAATGAGGCAATTTTTTATAAAGTTTTACTGCCAATTTGTAGAAATAATCGTAGAAATATGTTGGTGTCCAACGATATTTTTTGATATCAAACTTAGGAGGATTTTTTAGATAGGCCTGGGCTTGCTTGATTTTTATTTCTAACTCTTTTCTTCGTTTTGGATCAGTATTGGCATTATATTCTTCAAGCCATGCGGTGATTTTTTCAGGAATCCGATCTAATACTTTATCTTGTTTTTCGTCAAACTCCATTTCTGCATAGGCTACTTTTTCATTTTTCTTTAGCTCTAACCGTCTTAATTGTTTGGTTAAGCCTCTTTTAAAGGGAGAATCATATAATCCAATTGTCACGCCAGAGCTAGAAATAAGGTTCATCTTTAATAGATCCTTATAATCAGCCCAACGTGCTGAACCGTGTGAAGTTAGCAATGCTTTAGGTTTTAGTAGTAAAGCAATGATAAAGATTAAAAATAGACCAAAGCCAATCCACATAATGGCGCTAGTAAATAAGTAATTAGCTTGATGATAATACATGAACCAGGTAATGATTTTGAATGGATGATACCATTGCATAGAATCAGTAGCGATAGTAGGAGTACCTAAATAATAAGGATCATTATTAAGCGCTTCTACTACGGAATTGGTTGCTTGTTGCATAGCCCAAAGCATGATAGATGAATAGACTATGTACCGCATGATTATCTATACTCCGAGGTATATTCTGGAATTGAAATATCTTGAGTGACAAATAAGCTAAATTCTTTACCAGGTCGAATTTCAATTGTAATCTGATTTTGAGCCGAACGTTTGACTAAATCAGAGATGACATCTTGAATTTCTTTCACCCCGCCTGAAACAGCTTCTTGACCAGGGCTACGACTATCTGAACCACCTGTATTGCCTGTAGCAGATTGTGCAATAGCACTTACCATGGTTCCAAATACAGCGGTTCGTAATAAGTTACCAGTATGAGAATCATAAATGTCTTTTAAACCAGGCATTCCTGTTCCATCAATAGCTGGTAGATTAGGTAATGTGATGCTATTTCCATTTGGTAAAATAATTCGATTGAAGGTAACACCGATTCGTTTAATTCCTTTACCACCAGCACCACCTGCTTGGCCAATAATTTTTGAACCTTGAGGTATTAATAAGTGGGTTCCAGTTAAACTATCATAGATGTCTTGACGAACCACAGCGACAATTTCATTGTTAGGAATATCTGTAGAAATTCCTGTTAATAATGTCGCTTGGATAACACTTCCTGCATGTAACATATGAGATCCTAAAGTATCTGCTGTAGCATAGGATTCATTTGTGTAAATAGGGCTTGTGTTTTGTGTGTTAGTGTTGGATATATTAGTTGATGTAGTAAGGTTTGGTATTGGTTGACCTTGTGCTACAGCAGATGCAATTTTAAAAGCAATAGGAGCCATATCGATGGCTTGCTTTTCCTTCTGAATTTTCTCCATATCTTCTTCGTGTTGAGAAGTAGAGCTGCTCATAGGCATAGGAGTATGTTCTACATCCCTTACAGTTGCAATAGGGGCATGTGTATGACCATGTGTATCAGTATTAGATGGTTTATCCATATGAGTGGGCTCATCAGTATGATTATGGTTATTTTTTGCATTTTCTCCTACTTCACGGTAAGAAGAAGATAAATTAGCAGCAGGATTATTTGAAGAATTAGCGGTAGCAATAGGAGGATCTGGTGGTTTAGAATCTGGAGTTTGTGATAATTGTTTAAAACCAAACACTCCGCCGCCAATAGCAAATATAAAAATAGCCGTAAATAGACCTATTTTTTTATAATTAAAATTAGTGCCTCTATCTCGATCTAATACTTCATCCTCATCGAAATAAAAATCTTCTTCTGTATACACTTTGGCTTCATCTACAGAAGTATTCAATGCTTCTGTAGTAGTCTTAGAAGTAGTATCTGGATTAGGTAATGGTCCTTCAGAAACATTTACTGTAGAACTATTATCTGTCACAGTTGAATCGGTAGAGGGTTGAATAATCGTAGGAATAACCGTTGTTTTGTTATTATCGTCCATTCATTACCTCCTTATTGGGTGTAATATCAATATATTTATTTTTCCCATAGACTAGGCGAGCTTTAGTAAATACTCTATCAGCCACTAAGTAGGAACCAATCACACGATAGTTAACGAGCGTTAGTGAGTTATCATCTTCTAAAATATACAAAGTTGGATAATTGTACTTAGTTTGAGATGAAACTTGGATATACGTTCTAACAGCATCATCATAAATCTCTGTAGGAATTAATTCTTTAGGAACATTATGATTTTTTAGTTGATACCGATAATTTAAATTCTTTAATTCGGTAGCTCCTGTGCTAGATGTTTTTGTATGGGTATCCAAAAACTCTTTTTCTTTTTTGTCTTTATAGACTGGTCTTAATAATTCAGATTGTCGTTGCTTTTCAATATCAGCTGGATATGTAAAAGAAACTAAACTATAGTGATCCGTACTTCGTAACGCTAAATGATAGGTATGATTGTTAGTGTTAACAATAATATTAGTGCGAATGCTATCTTTTAATGGTTTAATGTACAGATGTGGAGTACCAGATACTGTAGAGGTATCAATTAACCATTGGAGTGTATCACCACCTCCGATATACTGAATTGTTTCACCAGGATGTAGTGCTACATCTGCGATATAGTTCTTACTTGTATCAATGGTGTAGACACTTGTTGGATAATATTCATATATGGATGAGGCACCAAGTTCTTTAGAATCATGCATATGATACAGTGCTTTGGGTGCATCAGCAGCATGAGAAGTGAGACTAAATGAAGTAGAAAGTGCTACACAAAAGAGGGGAATATATTTCTTCATATTCATTATTTTTCTCCTCCAGATTCCTTAGTTACACCTAAGTCAATGATATAAATACCAAGTGGATTTACAAGAATTTGTTCCTCCTTAGTAGGTGGGACTACCTGAATCGAGAACAATCCTACATAGTTAGTTGGCTTCGGAGATTTTGTACCATTTAAGTTGTAGGTATCTTCGCTCCAACGAACTTGATATGTTGAGTTTGTACCAGGTTGTTTTTGAATGGAAGTAATGGTAGTTTGGACTGTCATTTTTCCAAGTTTGTTAGTTGGATTATCTTTGTTGATAAAATCGGCATACTTATTCATAGCCTCTGGAGTAATGAAGGCCTGAGCATCGTCCCAATTTTTCTTAAATTGAATAGGATCAAGTGGTACCGTTCTTGAATGTTCAATAAATTTAGATAATGCATACTTGATTTCTACCTCTTGTGGTGTGTAGTTTGTTACCTTGATTTCTCCGCTAGTATCAATAGCACCTGATGTCTGATTAACACGGACTACATAGGTCTTTGATGTGTAGCTTGTAACAAATACTACGGTCGAAATAACACAAATGGCTACAAGTACTAAGTAGAGAATGTTCCTTTTATGGGCTATATCTTTTTGATATGCCAGGTTATATAAATCGGAACTAAACTTTGATCCACCGCCTTTTTCGATGGATTTTAGTGGATCCCCTTTGGGAAAGTTGCTGTGAACTGGATCCATTTAATCACCTCCTTGCGTAGAGTATACCACGATTATATCTGATTTGTATATATAAATTTATATCGTAAATGATATTTAAAATATATTTTAGGTATATAAAAGTGCACCTTGAAGGGAGTTATATCTCTGTGATATGCTAGGGGTATAAAAAATAATCTGAGTGCGCAATTACACATTTCTCTCTTGACCAGGTCAAAACGAGAAATGATTGCGGTCTGCGACACGAAATAAGGGGTCACTTGCCAGTGACAAAGAAAATTTACATTCTGCAAATTCGACAAGAAACGAAAGGAGGTGCGATAATGAGTAGCTGCCATCTTGAAAATACACCACATGCAAAATCTCGTACTGGTGATAAAATCAATACTTTGACACATATGGAATACATTACTCGTGAAGGCAAATATGCTACTATGTCGCACCGAGAAGAGGATCTTGTGTATATATCATCTGGTAATCTACCTAAATGGGCTGAATCTGCCCGTGAATTTTGGAATCAAGCTGAAATTCATCGTAGAAAAAATGGTAGAGCGTACAGAGAAATTCGTATTGGCTTACAAGAAGAATTATCCTTAGCTGAAAATATTGCTTGCATTGAAGAGTTTATGGATAAGATGGGAATCAAGGACCATCATGTATATACCTATGCAATCCACGATAAGACCGCTATGTTTGATGAAGAGCATAGAAATATTCATGTCCATCTTATGTTTAACGAGAAACAAGCTGATTATGCAATAACAGAGAGTCCTGAACAATTCTTTAAACGGTTTACTGTTAATGCTGATGGTCACAGTGTACAAGGACTACCTGTAGATAGGTATTGGAGTACAGAAGATTCTACTAGAGATATGCGTGCTACCTGGGAAGATATTGTGAATCGTGCATTTGAACGAAATGGCTTAGAAGAACGCATTAGCATGAAGACCTTAAAAGCGCAAAGAGAAGCACTTTTAGAAGAGGGAAAGTATGAAGAAGCTGAATTATTAAACCGTACGCCAGCAGAGCACTTAGGCAATGCAGCAAAAAATCCTAAGACAAGAGCGCGCATCAGAGAAATGATGAATGAATTAGAGTATGATCAGGAAGAAAATCCAGTAGATGTAGTAGGGGCTACTACTAATGGAGGCAATCCGTTCAATGAACATACAATTCATGATAATACTCAAAATATGGTAGAGAATGAATTTGAATTAAAACTACAAATTTTTGCGCATGATGCCGTAATCCGTAAGTTGGCCAAGGAAATCCAAAAAGAACGTAAAGCATTATTACAAGCGAAAGAAAATGTAGAAAAAGTTGAAGATAGAGCAGTGGATTCTTCTATAAAAGTAGAAGAAAAAACAGCTAATATTGTAACTGTAGATGATATACTAGTTGGCCTAGAAGAACGCATGATGAGTTCTTTGGAAAAACAATCTACGTTAGCTAAAGAATATGCTAGTGAAGAAGGAAAGTTATTATCTCCACGAGAAACATATATTGCTACGTATGATGCAGTAACAAATGGAGAATATACTAAACATAAGCAGGCTATGCATGATTCTAAAATGGTATTAAAAGCTGCTGAAAGGGATCTAAAATCAGGTTTAAAACGAGTATGCTCATACCAGGAATTTATGGCACTTACGGCTACAAAAGAAAAAGCACGGGAAGAACGATTACGTTCCGTCCGTGCTGCGTTAGCATGCCGTCATGAAATTAGAATGTCGAAGGAATTACCTAAACAAGCTGCGATTGTGTATGAAAACGAAAATGCAATACGAGATACAATGAAAGATTTGCAAAAACAAATTGAAAAAGAAAATAGAACTTACATGCTGTATAGTAAAAAAGCAGATGAGCTTTTACCTATACCAGGTGATACTGTATTGTTTACAGAAGCTATTCCTAGAGAAGTTAGGAAATTTGATAAACTATATGGTGTGATTCCGTTGAAAGATTTACCTTCCATATCTCAAAATCGAGAAACGGAGTATGGAAAGTATAGGGATGAATATATTGTTATAGATGGTCAAATTCCTGATAGAAACAAACCAATACAAGTAGTACGTGCTATTAAAGTTCGTGATGCAGTAGTTGATGGAAAAGCTCCTGAATATGAACTTACGATTGCACCAGAAACTTCAAAAGAAGGGCGTGAATACTTTAAAATTACATCAGTCAAAGAAACGCATGCACAAGTTGCCTTGCATCAGTATAGATCTTACAAGAAAAAAGATATTGGCGATGTTTTGCATAAACTAAAAAAACATACTCCTATGAAGGCATCTGATTTGCCTCAACCAAGTACTCGTAGAGGCTATAGAATACATGCTGTTAATAGTAACACTAAGGATTTTATTAGTAGAAGTGTCAACTCTATAGTTGCTGATGGTACTGGTGGACAAAGACAAGGGTTGTGGCGTGAAGAAGAGGAATATAAAGGCCATGTATCTGAGATGCAGCAGGTAGAAGAAAAAATGAAACAAGGGTGGAGTTTGTGAGGTAGTTGTGGTATAATAACGGTAGCTAAAACAACAAGGATTATCTAGCATTGGTAACACCTAGCAAAGCACAGGAAGGCGATTCTGTGCTTTGTTAATTTTCCCTATTTTTTTTGCTATAAGTATGCTATAATGTAATTAAGGTAAATTTAACAAGGTGACAATTTATCATGAATTGCACAAAAAAGCACAGGAAGGCGATCCTGTGCTTTTTCTTTACCGTTCTGTAAGTAACGGCTTAGGATAGTCACTATTTTTAGTTACGGTCTATCCATTTGCAGATGTAGTGGCTGATAACATTAGCCATAATATTTGCCATAACAGTAACTATTAACAAGGTAATACAAGTTATCATTGATTTGCACCCCCTTTCCGTCACGGATTGGGCGATAGTGACATATTTATTATAGCAGATTTATTTTCATAAAATATATAAAAAGCACAGAGGGCCAATTCTGTGCTTTTTGTTATGTAATGATATTTTGTTGAAGTTAAATCGTTGTAGTAAGAGTTTTTATCTGCTGAAGTCTTTAGATTTATCTTTTTTGTTGTCCTGGGAATTGCCTTTTTTGTATATATTTTCTCGTTCTATCCAGCGATCGTGAATTTTGTTAGCTCTTGGAAAGTTGACACAGTTTTCTTTTATTTTTTTACTTATTTTATTTGAAAAGTAGTCCTCGTAAAACTTTTTGGCTTTTTTCCTAATAATTTCACGATCTTTATTTACTAACCTTAACTGATTTTGTAATAGGCTATAGTTATGAGGATGTGTTTTTTTTCTTTTGGAAAAGTCTATTTTCTCTAATTGTGAGTCTGGTACAGGAATCATTTTGCAAAAGTCTATAATTCCACGATGACCTTCATCTAATTTATATATACATTTGCTATTTTTCATAGTAAGATGTTTAGGTTTTGGTGATGTCAAAGGCACAAAATAGTTCCTATTCTCAAATGTAAATAATATCCCAGCAAATGGGCGAGTTTTTTTATCAGCTGTTGATTGTCTAACTTGTGTATCACCTTTAGATAATAACTCATTATATTCTTCACATACTGTATAAACTATAAATCTTGGCTCTCGTTCCATCAAGTTTCTCCTATGAAAAAAGCCGAGACAAGGCTCGGCATTGTAGATATAAATAAGTATATCGCTGGTGGGAATCACCACACTCACAGGTTCTCGCTTTTCGATGTACTATATATACATCGCTGGTGGGAATCACCACACTCACAGGTTCTCGCTTTTCGATGTACCATACATACACCATCGGTGGGAATCACCGCTCTCACAGGCTCTCGCTTTTCGATATACTTTTATACTCAAATACTAACATATTAAAAATAACATGTCAAACATAGTTAAAATATCTTGTGTTTTTTAAATATCAGGTAATTTATCTACTGAAGCTTTCAGACTTATCTTTTTTGTTGCCCTGGAGGTTTTCTTTTATATATATATTTTCTCGTTCTATCCAACGATCATGATATCTAATTGCTTGCTGTAAATTAACACGATAAAAAATCTTTTTATTTTTGACAGGTTTATTAATAGATTCCTCATAAAAAGCTTGAGCAGTTTGTTCTATTTTATCTTCAATTTTATTAATGGCTAAGTATTCTTTATTTAAAAGTCTGCCATATTTAGACTCACTAGGATCAGATGAAGCTAAAAGCTCTTCGATTGATACTTTTTTAATTTGTGATTCAGGAACAGGGATCATTTTACCAACTATGACATTACATAAATGGCGATTATTTTCGGTTTCAGATAAAATTCTTACAGTTAAGCGGTTCTTTTCAACCCTTTTGGCTTCTTTTGTTTTTTTCTTTAAGAGTTCAGGCGGTAAATTAGTAGGTAATTTTTTTGGAGAAGATAAAGGTGCAAAAAACAATCTATTTTCTACGTTTAATACAACTCCGAGAAATGGACGGTTATTTTTATCGCCAGTTGATGTACGAACTTCAGAATCCATCTTTTGAAGAGGTTTCATGTACTCTTCGTTTACTGTAAAGAAGTTAAATTTAGGCTTTTTATCCATATAGCATTCCTCGTGATAAAAAGAAAAGCCGAGATAATTCTCGGCTAGGATAGTAAAAGTAAGTATATTCATGGTGGGGCGCACCATCCTTATAGGGCCTCTCTTTTAGATTGAAGAATCAATCCATGGTGGGGCGCACCATCCTTATGGGGCCTCTCTTTTAGACTGAAAAATCAGTCCATGGTGGGGCGCACCATCCTTATGGGGCCTCTCTTTTAAATATACTTCTATACTCAAATACTAACATACAAAAAATAACATGTCAAACATAATTTGCAATATTTTTTGTTTTTTAGATATTAGGTAATTTTTAATACTGTATCACTTGGATGAAAAAAATAAATGCCCTGGTAAGAGCAATCTATTGGGAGTTACTTAACTTCTTGTTTTTTCGGATTAATACTCTCATTTCAGCAAGTACAATTGCTTGGGCTTCTGGATCTAATCGTTCAAATAATTTTGTAGCATATACTTCATCTATTCGTCCTGCTTTTAATATTGCAGTTTGTAATATGGAATTAGAACCATTTATGAGTGATGTAGGTGTTGTATTTAGTATAGCAGCTATTTTATGTAATAACTCAGCTGTATCTTGATGGTGCAAGTAATTTTGTAGAGGTATATTTTTTCGGATAGATAACTGAGTTAGCTCTATACAAAGGTTAGCGACTATATCTTGTTGCTTTGCCAGGGTAGATAGAATATGAGTTGTTAAGAGATCGGGGCTAATTTCTGAAGGAGCGCTAGTTACATCTGGTTCATCTCCAGTAATTAAGAATTGTACAGATACGCTTAAAAAGTTAGCAATTTCTGATAAGTATTTGGTAGGCGGATCCGTTTGGCGGGATTTCCATGAAGATACCGTTCCTTGAGTGACATTCAGATGCGCTGCTAAATCAATGATTCTTAAATCTCGTTGATCTAGTAAATACTGAATGCGGTCAATGATAGTCATATATTTATCCTTGTTTAAAACTCAAAATAATACAAATTGCAAATAAATAGAATTTAAATATTAAAAAATGTTATACGCTTGTTAAATCCTCCATAAGTGAAACTACATGATGTGTTTGTTCTGCATCCAATTTCTGATAGTATTCGTTAAATATATCGTTGTTAGGTTCCTCGTTTGAGGTATGAGCTAACAATTCTTCTATAGACATATCTAAAAATAAAGCAATTTGAGATATATACTTTGTTGGGGGATCGGTATCCCTTTGTTTCCAAGAAGATACACTACCATGTGGTAAATTTAGTAGCTTGGCTAGGTCAGCTATTTTTAAATTTTTGGAAGCCATTGTAGAAAAAATAAATGTAGATAAATTCATAATTAGGTCACCGATTAAAACAAATTCTTTAAATTATTTGACAAATTAAAGAATTTGCTTTATATTTTAAGTAAGAAATATAACAGTATTTAATTTTTTGAAGGAGATTATATATGCAAACTACAATTCCTACAGCATTAACCATCAGAAAACTTCTAAGGTTAAAAGGGTATACCATTCGTAAACTAGCCATGGAATTAGAACGAAGTACAACAAGCGTTCATCGAGTTATTTATGGAGTATCTCGATCTCGCTATATTGAAGGCAGAATTTCTGAAATTCTTGAAACAACACCTAATTTATTATGGGGTTACAAATAGCTTTATAGCATGATTATAGCATAAAAAAGACAGTCAGAATAAACTTTAAAATGTGGAGAATATTGTGTATGGACTCAATTAAAATAGATAATTCAAGTTGTATTTTTGTAAAGATTAGTATAACGGGTCTTACTAAAACAGAAGAAATCTGGGATGGCATAGGTCTTGTAATTGATGGGCGGCTAATTTGTGTTGCTGAAAGTCCAGATAAACAAATTACAATTCGTGTGGAATTATAGGTGAGATATGGCTAGATACTACTGGATTAAACTGAAAGACACATTCTTTCAAGATAAGCATATAAAAAAATTACGCAAACTACCTGGAGGGGCGGATTGCGTAATAGCATATATGAAAATGATGCTTGCCAGCACAAAAACAAACGGAATTATAACACTTGATGGCATCGAGGAAACACCAGCTGAAGAAATAGCTTTGATGATTGATGAAACCAAAGAAGTATGTCAAATGACCATGGCATATGGGATAAAGGTTGGATTTATCCAACAAATGGATGATCTGAGTGCCTGTAAACTTTTGCAAGTTGAACAGTTACTTGATTCAGAAACCGATGATGCAAATCGTAAAAGACTGCAGCGAAATGGAGAAAATATTTTATTGTTAGGTGCTGGACAAGCACAAGATAACACATTTAGACAAAGGAAGTTGAGAGCTAAGAGATGGTGTTTAAATCACTTAGCGAAACGACTGGTAATTACAGACTTAGAAAATAATAAAGAATATGACGGGTGGTATTATATTGCTTTACGAAATTCAAAAGGTGTTTGTTGTTGCGGACTTCCAGTAGAACAAGTGCTATTAGTTAATGGTAGATATATAGCTTGTTGTAATAACTGTGATGTGAATAAGTTGTCAGAATATTATAACACTCAAAATGAATTTACGAGTGATATAGCGAGTAACGAATTTTGCGTTACTAGTAACAAAGATAACGTTACTAGTAACAAAAATAACGTTACTAGTAACGGAAAAAGCGTTACTAGTAACGAAAAAAAGATAGAAATCATTGAAGGCAAAAATCAATTAATCCAATCAAATCAAGGATTTGTCGAACCCGTAACGAAATGGGACAATGTCCGGACAAATTCCCTAGATATAGATATAGAAATAGATACTTATAATTCTAATTATAATTCTATTTCTACAGCACTTGAATATTACTCTTCTAAAATTGGGGTTCCTTCTTCTGAAACACGTAGCAAATTATATAACCTGGAACAACAATATTCTTTTGAAGAATTAAAAGTAGCGATTGATATTGCTTGGAAACAAAAAAAGGGGTCTATTGGATATATCACAAAAGTATTGGAAAATGAACGAGCACGGCAGGAGGAAAAAGAATCTGATGGATACAGACAAACAAAGGCAGCACGAAAAACAACTGATGCCACAAAGAAACTGCTTGATGGACCAGACTGGGAAAATATTAAGCCAGGAGAGCTATAATACTGGATCAGTAGTATTGGAAGGCATAAAAGATAAATCATTTAACTTTACCTTTCCAATATATGAAGAACCATATGTTGTTAGTAACGAGGTAAATGGAATTAATCTAAATCGTTCTAGCGAAAAAAAGAAGATTAAAACAGGTATTCCTAAACGATACCAGGATATGACGTTACAAAATGTTGTAAAAAGAGGAATACCTGACCAGACTAAAAGTCCATTTTATGTTATTTCACAATACATAGACAATTTACCTAAGATGTTAAATTGTGGACAAGGCTTGCTACTACGAGGTGATGTTGGCACCATGAAAACAACATTGGCTGTAGCAATTATGTATGAGGTTCTTGAGCTAGGTGGTACAGCGTACTTTATTTCTATGGCCAACTTGATGGATTCATTATATTCGGTTAGCCAGGAAGAGCGTCAAAGTTTAGAAAATAAACTCAAGAATGTTGATTTATTAGTACTCGATGATTTGGGTTTGGAATATGATAAAGGCTGGGTTTCAGTTAAAATACGAGCTTTAATTAATTATAGATTTGATAATCAAAAGTCTGTGATTATTACAACTAACTTGGGGTCAGATATTAAGAATTTATACTTGAAAGGAATGTTGGATCGCATCGAAGCAAGTTCTATGATTGTGGATTTTAGGGGTAATTCATTGCGTGAACGGTTCCGATCGTTTGATTCTGTGTGAGAGGGGGATATGAATGAATAAAAACTTGATACCATCATATTTGGCGGCAGAAGACGTTATGGAACTTTTAGATATTAGAAGGTCTAAAGCCTATTCAATTATAAGAAAATTAAATGATGAGCTAGAAACAAAGGGGTTTATGACGATTCCAGGAAGAGTACCAAAGAAATACTTGTTAGAAAGATTTAAGTTGTTAGAATCGTAATTCAATTAAATGCCTTATAAGGTGTGCTTAAAAACAATTTAATGTAAATACTCATAAGAGCCCTCTAAGGGGTCTTATAGAGGGAATAAATAAGGTTAATTTAGATATTGTAGGAGTATAACGTATGAAAAATGAAAAAATTAAAAATGAAAAAAGAGAAATGCAGATGAGCATTAGAAATAATTTAGGCTATATTAGATCATCATTAGGATTTACGAAAACTCAATTTCGTGATGAGTTGGTAGAAAATTATTTTAATGTAGAATACTCAGGCGCATTTCCATCTATTCGCAGTCTTTGGAATTTAGCGGATTTACTAGATGTTAGTATTGATGAAATTATCGGTAGGGAAAAATTCACGCAAGTTTCTTTAGAGAAAATTAAAAAATTAGGCTTAAAACGCTGCTATGAGTATGAAGAGGAAGGAAGATAATGGATAAGAGAGCAATAGAATTGATTCAAGAGAGTAATGACCGTAAATTAAAGTTTAAAGAAACGCTATACATAGTCAAACAACCAAGAGTAGTAGGTGTTGTAGTTGGGTTTATGATTACAATTATGGTATCATGGATGTATCTTGGATGGTTGAATATCGTCACAGCATGTATGATACTTGCAATGCCATTGATTTTGATTAGTATGCTTATGTATCGTGGTGTAATTAGTAAATCTGACGGATTTAAAAAGTTAGGAACTATTGCACAAGATATGGAGAAATATGGTCTTTTAAAATTCCAATGGATTATGCTAAAAAGACTTGGTCAACAAATAAAAGAAGCAACTATTAAGTGGATTATGAAGTATTGGAGGAAGTAGTAATGGCGGTATCCAAAGATAGTAAAACTGGTGTGTGGAGAGCCACTTTTTATTACACAGATTGGAGGGGAGAACGGGTACGTAAACGTAAAAGTGGTTTTAAAACGCAAAAAGAAGCAAAGGCTTGGGAACATCAACAGATTACAGTTATGGAGCATTCTTGTGAGGGTTTAATCAAAGATCTAGCTCCAGTATATTTAGAAGCAAAGCAAAAATCGTTGAAACCATCTACATGTGTGGCTTATGCGTATACGTTTAATCGTTATATTATCCCTTATTTTGGCAATAAAAAAGCAAATGAGATTAAGCCAGTAGATATTCATGAATGGCATCTCTATGAAACTAATAGAGGAGTAACCGCTAATAATTTAAGAGAGCGGCACGTGGTTTTGTCTAGTTTTCTGAATTACTTGGTTCGCTTCTATGGATTAAAATCAAACCCGTGTAATTTATGTGGACCACCACCAGCAAGTACAAAGCGGAAAAATAATTTTTGGACCTATGATCAATATATAAAAGCAATGGAATGGGCAATACCATATGTAAGTGAGGTGAAAAATAATAGGCTTACTAGGTCTTGCTTATTGGTTGTCAATATATTATATTGGACAGGCATGCGAATTGGAGAGGTAATTGCGCTACGATCTAAGGATATAGATGGCAGTATAATTCATGTCACTAGAAATATGATGATGTTCAATAAAAAAATAACTACACCTAAAACTAAGAGTAGTATACGTGACATTTATATATCTCCGACTTTGGAAAGCGAGGTTAAAAAATTTATAGAACAAATCCCTTATCATGATGAAAATGAATTGTTATTTGGTGTAAGCTGGAAAAGTGTATCAAACTTTCTATCAAAAATTTGTAAGAGTGCAGATGTACCAAAAATTCGTGTTCATGACCTAAGACATTCACATGCATCATTTTTGATTGAAAAGAATTATCCAATCATAGCAATTAAGGAGCGATTAGGACATAAAAATATACAAACAACACTAAATATATACGGACATTTATATCCTAATAAAGATAAAGAAATTGCTGATGCACTAGATCAATACATAATAAAAAAATGACCATTTTTTGACCTAAATTTTTGGGTTAAATTTTTTTTAGCAAATAATGTGGATTATATGGATAAAATAACCTAATTTTAAATAACATAAGCCTATAAAAACTAGCTGATATATAAATAATAGTATGTTATAATTTAAGTGTGTATATCGTATAACATACTGAAAGGTAGGTGGTATCGTGTCACTATGGATGATTCTATTGCTACTAGTAATAGCTTTCATCATAGCCATTCTATGTATTCCTATCACATATAGTCTGAAAGTAAGTTCGCGCAAGCCTTATGAATTTGACTTCCGTGTTGAGTGGATGTACCGAGTGTTGAAGGTGCATCTTGCGTATAAGCAAGGCCATTCTTTGTTCAAGGAGGTCTATGTATTAGGGTCTATGAAAGTTGGTTCTGCCCGCGATTACGAGGATTGGTTAAATCGTAGGGTGAAAGAAGAACTAGATCCGTTAGCGACAGACACAAAAGAAGATGTAGAGACAAAAGAAGCACCAGACGAATCAGAACCGTATCCGTTATCGGGATACTCTGGACCAGAGCCTGTGCAATCTGTACGATTTGATGCGAATGGACATGTACTGGAACCAGTAGAATCTACATCACCGCAAGAAGAGACAACAAAGAAAAAAGAAGATACAAAAGACTTACCAACCTATTGGTGGTGGAAACATGTATCAAACCCTAAACTCTATGAAGCATTGTTTAGCGTCAGTAAGCAATGTGCTAGCCATGCTAGTCCTAGAGTATTCCAATTAGAAGGTGATTTTGGAATTCCTAGGCCTTATGAAATGGGGCTTATTACGGCAACAGCCTATGCAGTATGTCCTAAACAAGTGGAACATGTTAATTTCTCCTATACAGAGTTTGCCTATACAGGCAGTTTAACAGTAAAAGGACATATGCAACTAGGTGTATTTGCCTTCTATGGAACTCTATTTATAGTAAAAAAAGCAGTCAGAGAGTGTCTGATGGATAGTGTAAAAGCATTTGTACAGTATCGTCGTCGTAAGCAAAGTGCAAAATAAAGAACTTTCAGAAGTTGAAGAATCATAGGAGGTCATGATGGATACTAAACTTACAAACTTAAAAGACAATTTAGAGCCTTTATTTGAACAATTTAAAGAAATGATTCGTGTGGAGACCGTAGTGGGCGAAGCTGTACAATTAGGCGATACTACGATTGTACCATTCGTGGATGTATCCCTTGGTTTAGGGGGATGCCAAAAAGCTGGCGGTGGCGGAGCGAAAGTAGAGCCAACAGCTGTCCTTGTTATCAAAGGGGAACGCATTGAATTGTTCAATATCAAAGGTTCTGCTAAATATACTGGTTTCGATCGTTTAATCGGTATGGTGCCAGAAATTATCAGCAAATTGAAAAAAGATGAATATGTATATGTAAGTGAAGAACAATAATCTTTCATGT
The DNA here is from genome assembly GCF_003992135.1 of Veillonella sp. VA142. GTDB lineage: Bacteria > Bacillota > Negativicutes > Veillonellales > Veillonellaceae > F0422. Next base: position 29,596 of record NZ_RQVN01000007.1, read on the forward strand.
AAATTTCATATACATAGAGTATAGTAAAGAAGTAGGGTCATTTGCTAAATGCATATAACTTTGCTATACTAGATACATAAATGAAACTATTTCTCATAGGGAGGCTTATACATGAACTTAACTAAAAAAATTGCAACATTAGGCGCACTAGCTGTAGTTGGTGCTTTTACAGTATCTAACGCTGCTAATGTAGGCGTAATTAATGAAGAAGCGATTTACACTGGCTATAATGGCTTGGGAGCCATCCAAATGCAAATTGATAAATTGCGTGCAGAATATAGCCCTAAATTAGAAAGCGAATTCAAAAAGTTAAATAACTTCAAAACTGATGCAGAAAAACAAGCATACTTTGATAAAAATATTCGTGGTATTCAAGAAAAATACAATCAAGAAGAAGCGAATATATTAGCTCCATTGGACAAAAAAATAGGTGAAGCAGTCCAAGCTATTATCAAAGAAAAAGATATTGATGTATTAGCTGTGAACCCATCTTCCGTTGGTGTAGTAAAAGATGGTAACCAAGTTATCAATTTAATACCAGATGTAGTTGCACGCATCAACAAATAAGATATAGAAAGCCCCTAGGTTATGTAACCTGGGGGTTATTTTTTTATACATAGTATGGTATTCTTATAGTATAGAATTAAGAGACTAGTGTAGTAGTAAGGGTGGAACGGATATGTTAAAAAGAGTGTTAGTATTGGTTGCGTTACTGATTTCATTAGGAAGTGCTACGTCTTTGGCAGCAAGTAACTTGTATTATATGGGAACTATAGGTGGGATATCATATTATATTGATAAAGATACAGTTCAGAAGTATGGTACGAATGCCTATGTATGGGTAAAGGTAGTTACTAACGAAGGTAGCGAAGTATGGGGGCATATTTTAGTTAGTCGCTATGCTAAGGCTTATACTATTACAGAGCTACGAGGAGATGGCGGAGAGCAAAAATTAGATCCACATGAAGAGTTTCGACCTATGTTACCTAATTCACCAATAGAAAAAATTGTTGATTTAATTTGGTAGGTAGACAATAAAAAGGTGTGAACCCAATGCTAATGACTAGCATGGATTCACACCTTTTTGTATTGGCTTATTTATGAATTAAGTTTACAATGAATTCGCTATCTTCTACGAGTGTAGCTTGGATGTAGTTGTTGCCATCGAAGTGTAGTACTTCGCCTGGTGTTAAGATGTGGGATTCGGTATCGTTAAGGAATACGTGCACTTTACCTTTGACTACAGTGAAAATCACGTTAGCTTCTGGGTGATTGTGTTTTTCCACTTTGTCACCAGCGACGCCGCCCTTTTTTACGATTTTGTAATTAGGACCATCAAAAATTAAACCTAGTTCTTGTTTTACAGTTCCTGCCATAGTAGAACCTCCTATTCTGGGGACTTTCACAGAAGTGAAAGTTAATTACTGCAGCGAATGTGCTGCCCTATATAATGTAAAAAGGGTAAGCTACTTAGCTTTTAGCAATTGTATATACAGGAATATCACCATCAAGATTTACATTAAATGCAAAGTCCGGTGCAACGTGACTTACGAAAGCACTGAACCATGCTTGGAAGGCAGCAGCCATGATGATTGGGTTCACGCCCGCTGTTTTCCAATAGGAAATTTGATTTTGGTGATTTCCGTACCAACTAAAGGTAGTATCAGTTTGCTCGATCACAGTATCGCTTGGGTCACAAGGCATACCATTTACATAATAGTCTTGCATCACAGTGTAAATAGCAGGTGCTGTTTGAGCGCTGAGTTTTTCTTTTGCTTCAGTACCACACATAGCCCCTTGTTTGATGAAAGCTTCTAATACTGCATCGATACCATCGTCGCCGCCACAATCAGTTAAATCTTTGATGAAAGTAGCTTCGCGAACGGAAGAGGTTTGTAATTGGTTGTGTAACCAACCGTGGATGTTGTTATGGTCGATGATGCGGTCCAACTGACGATCTGGAGGAATTGGTTTTCCATATAAATCGATAGCGGTTGCATATAACTCATCAGCTAAATCGTCAAGGCGAGAATGTGCCTCTTTTTTAATCAATTGTTCACGTTCAGCGATAAGCTGAATTTTTTTGTATAACCAAAAATGAATGTGTCCCAGTACTGCTGACATGTTAAGCTCCTTTTCGTGCAACTTCTAATTTAGAAACAAGTTCGTCCACATCAATACCGTGAATTTGAGCGGCTTGCCATAATGGTTCTCCTGTGGAGGAAGGGCAGCCTAGACAACCCATGCCAATGGATTGTAAAGTAGGAATTGTTTGTGGGTACATATCTATAATATCACGAATAATGGAATCTTTTGTAATAGCAATTTCAGATACATTGCGACCTGCGTTTAGTTTTGCCACTAATGCATCGATATCCATGCCGTGAATATTAGCGGCTTGCCATAGAGGTTCCCCTGTGGAAGAAGGACAGCCAAGGCATCCCATCCCCATGGACTGTAAAATTGGAATTAACTCTGGGTATACCTCGACGATATGACGAACGATCGTATCTTTTGTAATCAGTTGACCTGGTGAAAGTGGGGTGGCCCCTTTGTCGTTAGCAGGTGCAGCAGCTTCTGCAAGACCTGCATTGCCTTGTCCTGGTAATTTAACTACTGGTTCTGCAGAGGCTTTCGGAGCGGTTTCTGCAGTATTCACTGTGTCTAATACAGCAGCTCGGAATGCATCGAGACCTATACGGTCAATGAACTGGCCCATACGCTCAATTTGCGCATTTTCTTTGTAGTATGTAATCATACGATCGATAATTGTAAGTACTTCTTCTTCGGTAGCTACTTCTGTGATTAAGTCACCTAACCGTGGATGAGCACCAGCGCTACCACCTGCATAGATTTGCCAACCTTGATCATTGCCGATAACGCCGATATCTTTTGTGATGGCTTCAGAGCAAGAGTTAGGACAACCAGACACACCAATTTTCATTTTAGATGGCATTTCTTTAGAGATGTATTTTCGCTCCAATTGCATGCCTAAGTGTACGCTGTCTTGTTTAGCTCGTTTACAGAATGTCGTGCCAGGGCAGACTTTCACAGAACGAACACGATTGGACACAGTGTGCGCTGGTTCCAGGCCGAGCATAGCCCACGCTTTGTCCACATCTTCTGCGTTTAGGTTCGTAATCATGATGCGTTGAGCACCCGTAATTTTCAAAGTTGCGTGGAATGTGTTTGCCACGTCGATAAATTTTTGTAACATTTGAGGTTGTACGAAACCACCAGGAATCCGAGGGGTAATCGCATAGGTACGTTTTCCGTTTCGGATACGTTGTAAATTGCCTGCCACTTGTGCCATGTGTATCTCCTTATCTTTGGGTGTTTGTTGTAAGTTTTATTATTATAACGTATTAATTACTATATATGACTAGGCGAAAGCCTATGTTATTAGTATACTATAAGAAGTGGTTTTTGTATGTAGCTGAAGCAACGAATTTTATTCACAAACTATACACGGCTTATACACGGAAAATTTTAAGTTACACACAGAATTATCCACACGAAGTGATTAAGTTAAGACAAAAATAAAAGTATATTTAAGGTGTCCTTGGATTACACACAAAGTATACACAAGATAATCACATAGTTATACACATATTAAAGTTTGCTAGATAGATAGCTTAAAGGTTACACACAATATAGACACAAGATAGTCACATGGTTATCCACATAATAGTGTATATTTATCTTGATATATATTATATATTAATCTAGTTGTAAATAAGGGAATTTATGAAAGTATTATATGAAAATGTACAGGTTGCTACCTTTGTAGAGCGGCCTAACCGATTTGTGGTTCATGTGGAGTTACATGGGCAACTAGTAGCAGCCCACTTGCCAAATCCAGGTCGTATGTGGGAGCTCCTCTTTGTAGGGGTAAAGATGTATGTGGTGCATCATCCAAAAGAAGGTGCAAAAACGCAATATCGTGTGATCGGTATTGAACGTGATGGTGTGCCCATCATGTTAGATACTAATTATTGTAATGACATGGCGGAGTACATGATTGAGGAACAACTCATCCCAGGATGGGAAGAGTGGCGTGTGCTACGACGGGAGTATACAGTGGGGCATAGTAGATTTGATTTACTCCTTACCAATGATAAGGAAGAACACTTTTTACTGGAAGTAAAATCCTGTACCTTATTTGGTGATCAAGGAGCGATGTTCCCTGATGCTGTGACAGAGCGTGGCAGAAAACATTTGCTACATTTGCAAGAATTGCAACAAGAGGGATATCGTACGGGGATTCTATTCTTGGTGCAGTGGGAACGAGCACTGTGGTTCTCCCCGGACTTTCACACGGATTTGGAATTTACCAAGACATTTATTGAGGTGGAGCCACAGTTAGACTGGAAGGCTATGGCGTTGCAGTGGACACCAGAGTTTACTAAACCTACAGTAGTGCGTGAGTGCTTGTACAATGATACAGCGGTGCAACGAGAAGCGGAGGACCGAGGGGATTACCTCATGGTCTTACAAGTAGAAGAGCCAGTGACTGTAACCATCGGCAGTAAGGGGGATATGCACTTTGAAGCGGGGTATTATATCTATGTAGGGTCAGCGAAGGCGAATTTAAAAAAGCGTATTGAACGTCATAAACGGAAGCGGAAACAAAAACATTGGCATTTAGATTATTTACGTAGTGTTAGTACCGTTGTGGCAGCTGTACCGATTCGCAGCTCCAGCGATTTAGAATGTGAATTGGCAAAGGCTATGAAGGCCATCAGTACAGATGAGGTAAAAGGATTTGGCTGTAGCGATTGTCATTGTGAGTCCCACCTATTCAAGATGGATGTGAATCCTATCCATGATGAACGCTTTATGATCGATGTGGTGGAACAGTTCCGTATGAATCGATTAAATGAGGCCATGCTAGCGGTGGAATGATAAAATGGTATGAATATTTATGCGATATATACTTTTACAGACAATTAAATTTGGGTATATGGAAACTTTTATGTAAAAAGATAGAAAAAAAGTGCATAAAATGGTATAATAGGTTAGTTATATAATCAGTATTGTAAAATGAGGTGATACAATGGAGGAAAAGGCTTGGAGCCATGGCAAAATTTTGCCGGTCCAAATCGATAAAGAAATGCGCAGCTCTTACATCGATTACGCTATGAGCGTTATCGTTATGCGTGCCCTTCCAGATGTGCGTGATGGGTTGAAACCTGTACACCGTCGTATTCTATATGCGATGCATGAAACAGGCATGACACCGTCGAAACCGTACAAAAAATCGGCTCGTATCGTCGGTGACGTACTTGGTAAATACCATCCACATGGTGATAGCTCTGTGTACGACGCAACGGTACGTTTAGCCCAAGATTTTAATACAAGATATCCGCTTGTGGATGGACATGGTAACTTTGGTTCCATTGACGGCGACTCAGCGGCGGCCATGCGGTATACAGAAGTTCGTATGTCTCGTATCGCTACAGAAATGCTAGCAGATATCGAGAAGAAAACAGTAGACTTTATGCCGAACTATGACGAATCTTTGGAAGAACCAACTGTACTTCCGGCAAAGATTCCGAACTTATTAATCAATGGTTCTGCCGGCATTGCCGTGGGGATGGCGACAAATATTCCGCCACATAACTTAGGAGAAGTGGTAGATGGTCTCGTAATGCTTATCGATGATCCAGAGGTGGATGTGAACCAATTGATGACGGCCATTAAAGGGCCAGACTTCCCGACAGGGGCGTCTATTCTTGGTCGTGAGGGCATAAAAAAAGCCTACGCCACAGGTCGTGGTAGTATTAAAATGCGTGCGAAAGCGCATATTGAGGCTATGACGAAAGGCAAACATCGCATCGTGGTCACAGAAATTCCGTATCAAGTGAATAAAGCGCGCTTAATTGCAACCATTGCTGATTTAAGTCGTGATAAAGTGGTGGACGGCATTACAGCCCTTCGTGATGAAAGTGACCGTCGTGGTCTTCGTATCGTCATCGAATTGCGTGCGGACGTGCAACCAGATATCGTGTTGAATAAACTATATAAACACACACAATTGCAAGATACATTTGGTGTGATTATGTTGGCGCTAGTAAAAGGACATCCAAAAGTATTGACTTTGAAAGAAGTACTAGGTCATTACTTAACGCACCGCCAAGAAGTCATCGTACGCCGTACAGAATTCGACTTGGCAAAAGCAGAAGCTCGTGCTCATGTATTGGAAGGCTTGTTGATTGCTTTAGATCACATTGATGAAGTCATCCACACCATCCGCAGCTCTCAAACCACAGATATTGCTCGCACAGCTTTGATTGAAAAGTTCAACCTTACAGAAATTCAAGCAAATGCTATCTTAGATATGCGCTTAGCTCGTTTAACAGGTTTGGAACGTGAAAAAATCGAAGAAGAACATGCAGCATTATTAGTGTTGATTGCGGATTTGAAAGCAATCCTAGCATCTGATGAGCGTCAACGTGAGATCATCAAAGAAGAGTTAATCGCTATGAAAGAAAAATATGGTGATAAACGTCGTAGTGAAATCACTATCGATACGTCTGACTTTGATGTAGAAGATTTAATTGCTGACGAAGAAATGGTCATCACTTTAACTCGTCAAGGTTATATTAAACGCATGAATGCCAATGTATACCGTAATCAACATAAAGGTGGCGTAGGCGTTGTGGGTATGAAAACGAAAGAAGACGATTATGTGGCACAAATTATGCATGTGCGCACGCATAATACACTATTATTCTTCACATCCACAGGTCGTGCATACCGCTTGAAAGCTTACGAAGTGCCAGAAGCATCTAGCCGTAACTCTCGTGGTACAGCCATCATCAACGTATTGCCTCTTAATGTAGGGGAAACAGTGACGAATATGATCGACTTAGAACGTATTTCTAGCGATGTAAACTTGTTCATGGTTACCAAACAGGGCGTGGTGAAACGTACATCTATCGATGAGTACCGCAACATTCGCCGTGGTGGCTTGAATGCAGTGGCATTGGACGAAGGAGATCAATTGATCTCTGTGGGCTTGACCTATGGCAACCAAGATGTATTGCTAGGTACGAAAAAAGGGATGGCTATTCGTTTCCATGAAGTAGATGTACGTTTAATGAAGCGTGCTGCTCGTGGCGTGAAAGGTATCAACCTAAACGCTGGCGATGAAGTCGTAGGTGCTAGCATCATTCATGGTACTGGCGAAGAATGCCAAGTCTTCACCATCAGTGAAGAAGGGTATGGCAAACGCAATGTAGAAAGCTCCTATACAGTGCAAAAACGTGGTGGTAAAGGAACGAAGAACTTTAAAATCACCGATAAAACAGGTGAAGTAGTAGCCGTAGAAATCGTGAATGACAATGATGAAATGATGCTCATTTCTGAACAAGGTAAGATCATTCGCTTTGATGTGAATGATATTGCTGTGAAGAAAAGTAAAGCTATTTCTGGCGTGAAAACACAAAACTTAGACGAAGGAGATAAAATTGCCTCTGTGGCGGTAATCTCTGGGGAAGAGTTAAAAGAAGACGAAAGCTTATTTTAATATCGGCTTTCTTGCCATTCTTAATTGAGTGGAAGGGAAGAGCACGGTATACCCCTCACAAACGGTATTTCATAATGTTTGTTCGGGGCACACCGTGCTCTTCTTACGCTTGTGGAATTTTATCAAATAAGGGGCCAAGAAAGACCACTTCTACAATGGCGCTTTACCGAGGAGTGGAGATACTGAGGTATTCTATGTTTACCTTTACGATAAGTTATGATACAACATGAGTAGCTAAAACAACAAGTAAGTCTAGCAAAGATTACACTAAAAAAGCACAGGGCGGCAACCCTGTGCTTTTTTTGCAGATAAAAATCACAAAACGTAAATGAGGAAACTTTCCTGGATTGAATTTTATCGATGAATAGCATATAATAGTAATGTTATATCATAAAATCAGAGTATTAGGAGGCGAGTCCTATTTTAGACTTCAAGCGTTTTACCTTAGAAGATAAGCCCCGTATTGATGCGTACTTCGGAGAGCATCATTATGAAGCGTCAGATAATAGTTTTACTACATTGTTTATGTGGCAAGATGCGTATGGCATTACTTGGGCAGAAGAAGAAGGCGTGTTATTTATTAAAGGTGGTGGAGTGACAGAATCTCCGTTTATGTTACCACCGTTTGCTGGAAAAGATGCGAAGTTTGTAGACGGACTAAACATGGCGAAAGCATGGTTTAAAGAGAACCAAATTCCATTTTTACTAAAAGGTGTGAATCCGATCATGATGGAACGGATGCAAAAGTTATGTCCAAACTGTTATGAATTTACGCCAGACCGTGACAACTTTGAATATATTTATCGTACCGAAGATATGATTACCTTGGCCGGTAAAAAATTGCGTCAAAAGAAAAATCATTTAAATCAATTCCGCATGCAATATTCCAACTATGAGTATATGCCTATTGATGAACATACGATTCCACTTTGTCGTGAAGCGGCAGCACAATGGGTGGAAACACATCATGAGGAGGGCATTGAAGATGAGTTAGTTGCTATTAACTTGCTGTTCGATCATTGGGATGCATTAGGCCTTGTAGGTGGGTGTATTAAACTATTCGGACATGTAGAGGCTTTCACCATCGGGGAAATGTTGAATGAACATATGGCGCTTATTCATATTGAAAAAGCAAATCCAACGATCCGTGGCTTATATCAAGCTATCAATAATGAATTTATTCGTCACGAGTTTGCTGATACGAAGTTTATTAACCGTGAAGAGGACATGGGATTACCAGGTCTTCGCACGGCAAAAGAGTCCTATAATCCAGACCATTTTTCTGAAAAATATGATGCTCGTTGCGCAGGTCATGTGAGTTGTGATGAACACAAATAAATGAGTATGTATATATTCCTAGAAATCATATACTAGATTTCTAGGAATTTTTTTGCATTACATGATGAAAAATATTTTAACAGTTAATCCTATTAATTATAATTAATAAAGACAATCAATTAAATACTTTTGTATTCTGTATTAAAGTATAATGTAGAAATCAATTTTATGCATATATTATGAGAAAAAGTCATATGCAAAAATTATTTTAATAGTGTATACTATAAATATATTATTGATATATATTATTATATTGGAGGTTTGTTATGAATAAGAAAGTGTTAGCTTCTTTATTTGCTGTGGGTATTGCAGCAACAGGTTTTGTGTATTCCTCTGTTGATGCGCACGGTGTGTTCTTTGCGAATCGTACTGATGACAAAGTGCTTGTTCTTGGCGAAGGTGCTACAGATAATGCCTATAAAGCAGAGATGGTGAAAGATATTACAGGATATACTGTAGATGGAAAACAAGTTCCTGTAGAAATTGTGAAACATGAAAAAAATATTTCTATCGTGCCACCAGCTAATTTAGGGGTTACTGTGACTAATTTTGATTATGGGTATTGGACAAAAGATAAAGATGGTAAAACTGTTCACAAACCAATCACAGAAGTACCAGGTGCTATAAAAAGTACACATGCGATTAAATACGATGTACATTACTGGGATGCACAAGCAAAACCTTTCTATAATGACAAAGCATTTATTCAAATCGTACCTTCCGTTAACCCATTAACATTGCGTAAAGGCGATAAATATGATATCCAAGTTTACAAAGATGGGATGCCATATGCCAATGCACCATTACTTCGAGACTTAGTAAATGATCTGACTGCAGTCACTTCAGCTGATGCAAACGGTAAAGCTACCGTTGAGGTTACCGCAGATGGCCTTAACGTAGTAGGCGTAGAAGTAGCATTCCCAACACAAAATAAAGGGGAACAAAATAAATACTTCAGTGCATTATCTTTCTTAATCTCTCCTGAAGAATAATAAAATCACGTTACGAATCGCATTCGTATAACTGAGAAAAGACCTTTTAGTATTACTAAGAGGTCTTTTTGCTGTGTGTTTTAGGTGCTAGTAGAGACATATCTTTTTTTATATAATATATATACCTGTTATATAAATAATATATATAAAGGAGGATATATGACTTATTTTTGGGAAGGACTACTAATCGGTTTTGCTGTGTTGGCACCCATAGGCATGCAGAATCTATTTATCATTAATACAGCATTGGTACAAAAGATATCACGCATCATTACGACTATTCTAATCGTAGCATTTTTTGACCTTACTTTGAGTGTGACAGCCTTTTATGGCATTGGTGCCATCTTTGATATATGGCCATTTTTGAAAGGAATTGTTTTATTGCTAGGTGGGGTGGTTATCTTTTACATGGGCTACACCGTCTTTAATTCGGAACCGAACGTATCTCATGTGGATACGAATGTAACCATCTGGAGCATTGTGACCACTGCCTTTGCAGTAGCGTGGCTAAATCCACAGGCGCTCATCGATGTGACGATGATGTTTGGTGCTGTGAAAGCCAGCATTCCAGAAGAGTCATCCATCTACTTTTTGTTGGGATATATCGTATCTGCCTTTGTTTGGTTTGGATCCTTATCGATGATGATCCATACATTAGCAAAACGCATTAAAATCTCGCAGCTTGTTTGGATTAATCGCATCTGTGGATTGATCCTATTTGGCTATGGCGCTAAACTATTTTTAGATGGTGCCTTATTGTATATATAATTTATGAATTACCATTGCATCCTTTGATAAGGCATTGTAATATAATAACTAATTGGGGTATGCGTTTGCGGATGCATACTTGAAAGAGCCGGCTACGCTAGCTCTTTTTCTATGCCAGTAAACTTTCACAAAAGAAGTGTATAGAGGGTCTAGCAGTAGGCCCTTCTTTTTTATATAATAATACCATAAAGTATTCGAACTATTTTCTATGTACCATAGCGATGGAAGAGGGATTATTTTGAAATTTAGAATTGCCAAAGAATCAGATACAAAAGAAGTAAAACGTTTGTGGGCCTATTGTTTTGAACCAGAGGATCATCCATTTTTTAAATATTATTTTGATACGGCCTATGAACCAGATAATACGATGGTGGGCATTGATCGTAGTTATTTGGTGAGTACTGTTCATTTACGACAAAATACCATTCGTGTTCGCGGAGTGGACCTTCCTGTGTCTTATATGGTAGGGGTTGCCACAGACCCGATTGTACGACGTAGCGGGGTCGGTAAAAAATTATTAAAAGCAGCCTTAGGGGAATTGAAAGAACGTGGACAAGGCTTAACGATTCTAATGCCATCTTCTGCAGGGTTTTATCAAAACTATGGCTGGGATTTGTATGCCCATCAATGGGTACAAACCATGAAATTGGATAAGTTAGCGCCCTTATTAAAGAAACTAGACAAAACCTTATCCTTTGGCATGTTGCGCTCCCCACGTGAATGGAAACGCTTAGCAGGAGTCTATGAAACGTATACAAAACCATTGTCCGGCTATGCGGTACGAAAAGAAAAAGAATGGGTTCGTCTGTTGGAATCTATTTTTGCAGAAGGCGTGCAAGTTGGATATGTGAGAAATGATTCTGGACAACTAGAAGGCTATTGTTTTTATCGCTTGGGAGAGCCTGAGATTGCGGTGAGCGAGTTTGTGTATACCACTCGCCGTGCCCAAAAAGCATTGCTAAACTTCTTGTACAACCATCGTTCCCAAGGTGAAAGCGTACGTTGGAACGAAGGCATGATTGACCAAGGCTATATTTTTCACACAGATGGAAAAACGGGGCACAGCACGATGCCATTTATGATGAGTCGCATTGTAGATGTGAAACTCGCTATGGAAAGCATTCCCGTACCCGTGGCATTAGAAGGAGCCATCCAATTTGGTGTGAAAGACCCATTATGTGAGTGGAACCACGGCACCTATGTAGTGTCCTATAAAGAAGGTAAAGCCCAAGTAGTGAAACATAAAGAGTATGTAGATATCAATGCAAAATTGGTGTTCTCAGTAGGGGCCTTGAGCTTACTACTTATGGGTCGCATGAGCGCAACAGAACTCGCCTTTGAAGAAACACTAGAAGGACCCGATGATATATTAGAAGTGTTAAATCGGGCCTACCCAAGACAAAATACGTATATCAATGAATGGTGGTAAGATACTTTGTTACGTTGATACAATTACCATAAGATAAGAAAGAACGCTATGCATTTCTTGACAAACCATGAGAATACTCATGCTTGTTATAGGATGCGTAGAGTTCTTTTTATTTTTTCTATTGATCTTATGCATAAGAGCTGGTAGAGTGATCTTATATACATGTATATAGGAGATAGAGATGAGTGCGATAAATTTTACTAAATCATTACAGCATAGTGGACCAGAGTTTGTATCGAATAATGCAGAAGAAGGTCGGAAGGTAATTTCCGCTATAGAGAGCGAGTTAAAACGATGTGAATCTTTTTTTATCAGTGTAGCCTTTATTACAGCAGGTGGATTAAGTCCATTATTAATGACGTTAAAAGAGTTGGAAGCAAAACATATTCCGGGTCGTATTTTGACAACAAATTTTTTGATGTTTAATGATCCTAAAATACTAGACAAGTTAAGTCAGTTTAGTAATATTGAGCTCCGCATATTTGATGCACAAGGGTCAGATATAGGCTTTCATACAAAAGGATATGGATTCCATTTGGAAGATGAGTTTACTATTATCATGGGCAGTTCTAATATGACACTCCATGCATTGACGAGAAATAAAGAGTGGAATGTGCATTATAGTTCTCATAAGCAAGGATCTTTTGTAACATCGGTCTTAGAAGAATTTGAGAGTTTGTGGGCAGCAGATGAGACAAAGACTTATGTAGAATATATTGATACGTATAGAATGTTATATAAACAGTGTAATGATTCTACTAAGAAACAATTACCAGCAGTGGCAGATGCTAGCGTAACTGAATATAATCAAGTCCCAAAAGTATTACAGCCGAATAGCATGCAGGCCTATGTGATTGAAAAGTTTACAGAGTTGTATCAATCAGGTGCTAATAAAGGGCTGTTGATTTCTGCTACAGGAACAGGTAAGACATATGCATCAGCCTTTGCTGTCAGTAGTGTAAAGCCAAAGCGAGTATTATTTTTAGTGCATCGTGAACAGGTGGCTCGACAAGCAATGGAATCGTATCAACGGGTGATTGGTGATGCCGTAACATATGGTGTGTTATCGGGTACAGCAAAAGGGTTTTCAGAAACCTATTTATTTGCGACTATGCAGATGATGTCGAAGCCAGAGTGTTATGAGCGATTTTCTCCCACAGATTTTGACATCATCGTCATAGATGAGGCACATCGGGCGGGATCTGAAAGTTACCACCGAATTATGAAATACTTTACACCTAAATTTTGGTTTGCCATGACAGCTAGTCCAGAGCGTACCGATGATTTTGATATTTATAAATTATTTGATTACAATATTATTCATGAAATACGATTACAACATGCACTAGAATCAGATTTACTATGTCCATTCCACTATTTTGGTATTGGGCAATTGTCGGATGGAGTGGCTACCTATGAAGGAGATGATGCGCAGAGTATTTTTGCCAATGAATGGGATTACCAAACAAGAGCTAGAGTTATCCTAGAGCAATGTCATTATTATGGATATTCTGGAGAGCGAGTAAAAGGCTTAGTATTTTGTCATAATATTGAAGAAGCACAAGAACTATCTATGGCTTTTAATCAACTAGGGATGCGTACTCTTAGTTTAAGTGGTGCAAACTCACAAGAAAGTCGTGAAGCGGCGATTCAAAGATTATCAGGACCGGACGCTAATGATGCATTAGACTATATTATGACCGTAGATATTTTTAACGAAGGTATCGATATTCCAGAAGTGAATCAAGTAGTTATGGTCCGTGGTACAGAGAGTCCTATCGTATTTGTACAACAATTAGGTCGGGGATTGCGACGTCACAATAGTAAGGACTATGTAGTTGTTCTTGATTTTATTGGAAACTTTAATAATAACTTTATGATTCCTGTAGCTCTTTCTGGTGACGTAAGCCATAATAAAGATAGTTTACGCTATTATGTGCAAGAAGGAACACGGGTGATCCCAGGTGCATCTACCATCCATTTTGATGCGATTGCTCAAGAGCGTATTTTTAAATCTATCGACACAGCTAAGTTTACGCAGATTAAACATATTCGACAAGCCTACAAAAATTTAAAATACAAATTAGGGCGCATACCCAAATTGATAGATTTTGAAAACTATGGAAGTATTGATATTTCTTTGATCTTTAGTAGTAATGCAAAAACATATTATAAGTTTTTGGTAGACTATGAAAAAGACTACACCCATAGACTTTCGGCAATAGAAGCTAAAATATTAGAGTATATGGGGCAGTACATGGTACTTGGCAAACGGGTGCATGAACTCTATGTATTGGAAGGATTATTGAAGGGTGAAGCTAATCCATTAGCGTATATGAAACATCAGTTATTAAGATTAGGCATTCCTTGTACAATCCATACGGAAAAAAATATTATCAATTTATTTACAGGCCAGTTTAAAACAGGTTCCGCTAAAGCTAGCTTCAAGGATGCCGTGTTGTGTGATGAAGTACCAGGGGGATTACAAATATCAATAGTATTCCGTGAAGCTCTACAAAAAGAAGGGTTCCGTGATATGGTTGAAGACTATGTGAAAGTAGGGTTTCAAAGAAATCAAAAATATTATAGTCAAAGATATGAGGAAGCTTCTTTTACACTGTATCAAAAATATACGTACGAAGATGTATGTCAGTTAATGGAGTGGGAAACGAGTATAGTACCATTAAATATAGGTGGTTATAAATATGATGAGGCCACCAAAACATATCCGGTATTTATCAATTATGATAAGGGCGAAGATATTGCAGATACTATTAGATATGAAGATAAATTATTATCTCCACAACAATTAATTGCTATTTCTAAAAGTGGTGTGGACCTTAGTAATAATTTGGTACAAAAAGCCTTACATGCAAAAGAAGAAGGCATTACTATGCATTTATTTATTCGGAAAAATAAAAATGATGAAGATGGGGCAAAAGAGTTTTATTATTTAGGCCACATTCATGCAACGGGAGAAACAGAAGTGTTTACCATGCCGGGGACAACGAAAAAAGCTGTCCGTATTATGTATGATTTAGAAACTCCGATACGTGAAGATTTGTATGATTATTTTGTGAATCATTAAAGGAGAAAAGATGAAAACGATAGAAGTAGTAGCAGCAGTTATTATGAGAGATAAACAAGTATTAGCTACACAAAGAGGTTATGGAGATTTGCAAGGACGTTGGGAATTTCCAGGAGGTAAAATTGAGTTTGGAGAAGATTATAAAGCAGCTTTATCTCGTGAAATACAAGAAGAATTAGATGTGCAGATTACAGTAGGAGATTTTTTAACAACGGTAGAGTATGACTATCCTAACTTCCATCTTATTATGCATGCCTATCAATGTGAATTATTAGGAGGCTTTCATTTACAAGAACATAGTGCAGCTTGTTGGTTAAACTTAGAAACCTTGTATGATGTAGATTGGTTAGAAGCTGATTTGCCTATCGTGGAATGTGTGAAAAGTTTAATTGTTTAGGCAGGACGTATAGAGATACAAATGATATACTAGTAATTAAATATGACAAGATTAGAATAGTATATGATTCACAATGAAAGAGGAGAGACCATGAAAAAATTAACCACATCTATTTTACTAGCACTATTCAGTGCTACCATCTTCACGCCAACGCATGTAGAAGCCAGTTGGTTATCTAAGTCATGGAAAAAACTAGAAAAGGTTTGGAATGAAACTGCAGAACGAAATAAGGCGTCTAGGGAAGGCTCTACGGATACAAGTGGTACATCTTCCAGTACGATTCGTTTACCACAACGCTATGATTATCCAAGTAGTTATAGAGGTGGACAATTAATAGGGTACAATATGGATAGCATTGAATATCAAGTGTTAGGGGTTCCTATGGGAGCTACTTTCAGACAAGTAAGAAATAGTCTTGGTGAACCTACTGAAATTAATCGTGGTATGAGATATGGCGGGGTAAGATTTTCTATGTCGTTTACAAAAGGCGACTACGATGATGATAATGTAGTAGATTATATTGAGATTACTAATAGGGATGCTACGACTCATCGTGGGATTACAGTAGGTGACACGCTACAACAGGTGTACAATGCCTATGGTCGACCAACATATATTTTTGATAATAATGCATGGTTTTATGGTGCGTTCAAGTGGAACTCAGATTATATTTTCGGTATTTACTTTGACAATGATGGTGAAAGGGTAACAAAAATTCATCTGCATTCTCATTAATATATATTTCCAAGTGAGAGGTCTCTTTATGAAAAAACTAACCACATCTATTTTATTAGCACTATTTAGTGCGACCCTCTTTACACCAACTCACGTAGAAGCTAGTTGGTTGTCTAACACGTGGAAAAAGATTGAAAAATCTTGGAATGAAGCGGGGAAACAAAGTAGTTCCACTGGAACGAGTGGAGCATCTACGAGTGCGATTCGATTACCACAACGATCGGAGTATCCAAGTAACTTTGGACTTCATCAAGTTGTAGGTCATTCATTAGATTCGATTGAATATCAGGTGCTTGGAGTTCCTATGGGAGCTACCTTTGGACAAGTTAAAGCGAGCTTGGGGGAACCAACCTCTCCAGGACATGGATTAGTGTATGGAGGAGTAAGATTTACTCAGGCATTTACAAAGGGCGATAGTAAAGATTCATATATTGTAGATTACATGGAAATTACTAATCGGGATGCTGTTACTCATAGAGGTATTGGTGTTGGTGATACGTTGGAAAAAGTATATGAGGTGTATGGAAGACCAACACATATTTTTACGACGAACACATGGTTCTATGGCGGATTTATGTGGAACTCAGATTTTATTACGGGAATCTCTTTTGAAAACGATGGAGAAAGAGTAACTAAGATAAAGATAGAGGCACATTAATTCTAGGCGCCAGAACTATTCCTAACTACAAAATAAAATGAATTTGACAATTAAGCAAGATAAACTCTATATTTATTACATCATAAATTAGTCTAGTAATAACTTAGGAGCTTCCAACATGATCAAAACTCAAACATCCCTCTCATCCTCCTCTCTCCGCCGAGCTACCCTCGATGAAAACAACTCTACAACTATTACCTATGAATACTCTCCACTCCTAGAAGACTTCCCCCTCACTCACGGTGTCACCTACCGTTATGGTGGTGTCAGCGAAGGTAGCTTTGACAGTTTCAATATGGGGTTGCATGTTGGTGATACTCCAGAAGCGGTGGCGAAGAATCGTAAATGTTTAGCGCAGGTGCTAGGGGTGGATCCTAACCATTTGACTTGCGGAGAGCAAGTGCATGGTGTAGGTGTGACGAGAGTAACACAAGAGCTTGTTGGTCGAGGGGCTTTTAGTTGGGATGATAGCATCCCGGACAGCGATGCGATTCATACGAATTTGGTGGAGGTTCCTCTTTTGTTGCTTGTGGCGGACTGTGTGCCTGTCCTTATCTATGATGCGGCGCATCATGCAGTGGCGGTTGTCCATGCTGGTTGGCGTGGTGCTATTGCGCACATTGTGGAACGTACTATGGATAGCATGCACGAGGCATATGGAACGTTGCTAGAAGATTGCTACCTCTTCATCGGTCCTTCCATTGGGGCGGACTCCTTCGAGGTGAGTGAAGAAATTACAGAACAGTTCCGACAAGACATGCATGCCTTGGGACTTTCACAGGTGGATGAGGTAGTGCGTTATATCCAACGAGTGGGGCAGCCAACACCTACACCGCATGTAGATTTGAAAGGATACATTGCAGCCTGTGTGGTGCAGAAGGGTGTACCATTAAAGCAAGTGGCGGTATCATCAACGGACACGATGACCACGGATGGATGTTACTCGTACCGGCGAGATCAAGGACGGACGGGTCGAATGGCTATGTTTGCTGTCCTACGAGAGCAAGTCTAGAACATAGATGTCTTAGACTTGTTTCTCTTAAGGGAGGGTGCTTCCACAGGACACCCGTAAACTCACATAGGATGACGGTACATAATAGGGGAGAATATCCTTTCATCCATGCGTGAAATACTTAACAAATATATAAATTAGATAACTAAGAATAAGAAAATACAGAGAACTAGGCTTGAAATAATGCTTTTTCTATGTACTTTTCTTATTCTTTCGTTTATAATAAGAAAGATAAAGTATTATTTTTTTATGAAGACCTTTCAGAGTGGAATGTAACGACGAAAGAGGACTGACATATATGATAGCAACAGCATTACATGAAGTGCAGGAACGCATCGAAGCGGCGAAAGCACGAGTGGGAAGAACGGATTCTGTTACGCTAGTAGCGGTGACAAAGAATCATCCTGTAGAGGCGGTGCAAGAGGTGGCTCACCTAGGGGTAAGAACCGTGGGCGAGAATCGTGTACAAGAAGCAAAAGAAAAAATGGAACTCTACCAGGGACCAGAGCTACAATGGCATTTGATTGGGCAATTGCAAAACAATAAAGTGCGCAATGCGGTGGGCAAGTTCGCGTTGATTCATTCGGTTCATAATGTTAAGTTGTTGGATGAAATTCAGCGCATTGCCGCTAGAGAAGGCTTGATACAAGAAGTATTACTACAAGTTAATGTGGCACGAGAAGAGAGCAAGTCTGGTATGGATGTGGAAACATTTCCAACTATACGCGAATATGCCAAAACATTACCTAATGTACGGGTAAAAGGGCTTATGTGTATGGCACCATTTTTTGATGATCCAGAAGAGGCACGGCCTATCTTTAGAGTGGCACATGCTTTGTTTGAAGACATGAAACTTCATTTTGATGAAGGGCAGATTGAATATATATCTATGGGGATGACCCATGATTTTGAAGTAGCAATTGAAGAGGGTGCAAATATTGTCCGTGTGGGAACCGCAATATTTGGAGAGCGCCACTATGATAAGTAATGGAGGAAATGACGATGGCACTGAAAGACAGCTGGAATTCTGTAAAAAACTTTTTTGGCGGTAATCAAGATGATGGGTACGAATATGAAGATTATCCAGAAGATGTATATGAAGAAGAATCTCAACAGCCAGTGGTAACAGCACCAGTGGCAGGTGGTAATGGACCTGTAGCATCAGCAGCACATCCAAAAACAGGAGGATATAACACAGTGGCACAACGTTCTAGTGGTATGAAAGTAGTCATCGTAGAGCCAAAAGCATTCGAAGACTCTGAAAACATTGCAAATCAATTACGCGATATGCGTCCAGTAGTGATTAATTTTGAAAACACAGACCCTCATGAAGCTGCACGCATTGTAGACTTTGTTAGTGGCGCTACATTTGCTTTAGATGGAAAATTAGAAAAAATTGGTAAAGATATTTTTATCTGCGTACCAGTGAATGTAACAGTAGATTATACAGATAAAGAATATACAGAAATATCTGATAAATTAGCTTGGAAAGAGCCACAAGCCTAAGTATTAGGAGATAGCCATGCAAAAAATACTACTAATTGGTGTAGGATCGATGGGTGGTGCAATTTTACAAGGGGCTTTGGAGCAAGGTGTTTGGGGACCTGAGGAAGTAGATGTATTGGTGCGTCGCAGTGAACAAGCAGCGGAGTTAGAACGTACGCTCGGTGTGACCGCCTTTACAGATTGTGATGCCATACCTGCATTCGATGAGTATAGAATCATCGTATTTGGCGTGAAACCTCAAGTATTACCATCTCTTATGCAAGAGGTAGGCCCACTGATTGAGCCGAGAACAATATGTATTTCCATTGCTGCAGGCATTACATTGGATACATTGCAGTCCTTTGCATCCCATGGGCATTGGTTGCGTGCTATGCCGAATACACCAATCCTAGTGAAAGCTGGTTTTACAGCCATTGCAAGTAGTGAGGAGGTAACTCCAGGTGAACGAGAGCAAGCCTTGCGTATTTTTGAAGCATTAGGTGAAGCTGTCGTGTGTTCAGAAGCTGATTTGGACCGTATTGGTGCATTAGCAGGGGCGGGTCCAGGCTATATGTATACGATTTTAGATGCTATGGCAAATGCAGGGGTTCGGATTGGACTTACTAGGCCGTTGGCGTTGCAAGCAGCGGTACAAACGATGTATGGATCAGGCTTAATTGCATTGGAAACAGGCTCTCATCCCAGTGTACTGCGAGATCAAGTGACCTCTCCAGGGGGGACTACTATAGCAGGTATTGCAGCCATGGAAAAAGAAGGAT
This sequence comes from Veillonella sp. VA142, assembly GCF_003992135.1. GTDB lineage: Bacteria > Bacillota > Negativicutes > Veillonellales > Veillonellaceae > F0422. Next base: position 49,808 of record NZ_RQVN01000007.1, read on the forward strand.
TACGGTCCTCTATTATGGAAGGTGTCCTCGCTTGTTATGAGCGATCAAATGAAATAGGAAAACAACGTGAAAGATAAAGAAAAGTTAATTCGATATTTTGAGGCATCTGGTAATGGCGAAGAAGCTAGACGTATGATCGACTTAGCGGAGCAAGTACAAGCAGGCAGACCGTATCGTGTGACAGATTTTATGTCCCCTGCGGGCCTTGTCATTGCCGATGCAGTAAAAGCGAATTTCGGTGGTATTGACATCATTTCCAGTGGGGGCTATGAAGGGGCAGAGCGCCTTCGAGTGGCCTTTGTGGATCCTCACTTTCAAGGTACGGTAGATTTACAAATTGCGGTATTGAAAGTATCCTGGGATCCACGATTCCGACTGTTGACGCATCGTGATGTGTTGGGCTCTTTAATGGGACTTGGTATTGATCGCACTCATTTTGGCGATATTATCGTCACTAGTGGTGGTGCTCAAGTGATTGTTGATGCAACGATAGCAGATTTTGTGATTCAAAATTTTACAAAAATTGCTATGGTTACGGTGACAGTATCACGGATGGAATTGAGTGAATTACAACCGAAAGAAGAAAAAATAAAAGAAGTACGAACTACTGTAGCTTCCATGCGCTTGGATTCCATCGCCTCTTCTGGTTTTAGTACATCTCGTACAAAAGTGGTGGAGGCCATCAAGGCAGGATTAGTACAAGTGAATTGGCAGCCTGCGAAAGGACCAGCGCAAGAAGTGAAAGAAGGAGATGTTATCTCCCTTCGCGGGAGAGGTCGTATGCAAATAGAAAGTATTACGGGTACATCTAAAAAAGGACGTATTGGAGTACATCTAAAACGATTTATGTAAGGAGGCTGATCCTATGTTAACACCAATGGATATTCATAATAAAGAGTTTGGAAAAAGTATTCGTGGTTTTGACTGCGATGAAGTAAACGAGTTCTTGAATGAAGTGGTACAAGCCTATGAAATCTTGTATCGCGAAAATCGCGAAATGACTGATAAAGTAGAGCAAATGGAAAAACGTTTGAATCAATACGAATCAACGGAAGAAACTATGCGCAATACATTGGTACTGGCTCAAGAAACTGGTGAAAACGTAAAAGAGGCAGCTCGTAAAGAAGCTGATTTAATTCTACAAAATGCGGAGCAACAACGTAAATTAATCTTAGAAGATGCCAATCGTGCGTTGCGAGAAGCAGAAGCTAAATATGCTACCATTGCGAATGAAATGGCCGTATTCCGTGCAAAAGTAGAATCAATTTTAACAGCGCAACTACAATTATTAGATGGTATTGCTTTACAGGAAATTACACCTGTACAGACAGAAACAGAAGCATAAGGTGAATTTCGGCTTGATTATTCAAGCCGTTTTTGCCATTGTTAAGAGATATATAAAGGTAGTAGGATGATTACTGTTGGACTTTCACTAAAACATAGACCCTGCCTCGTTGTAGGCGGTGGAGAGGTGGCCTTACGGCGTATTAAAAAATTAATAGATGAAGAGGCCCAGATTCTGGTGGTGAGTCCTGATGTATTGCCTGACATTGTAATATATCAGGAAGAGGGTAAGTTGCAGTGGGTAGCGAAGCCTTATCACTCAGAATATATGGTAGGTCAACAGTTTGTTATCATTGCTACAGATAATCCTGTTGTGAATGTGCAAGTCATGGAAGATGCACAAGGTGTACAGGCATTCATTAATCGAGCCGATGTAAAGGACGATTCCAATTGGGTGTTCGGTAGTGCTACAGAGATTGGTGATTTAGAAATTTCCATATTTACTAATCAAGTGAGCCCTCGAGTGAGTCGTTTGCTCAGACAGGATATAGAAAAACGATATGGCATATTAGCCGATTGGTTACCTCAGATTCGTCTATGGAGAAAAGAATTGCAACATAGATTAGGTACTCCCAAAGAACGAGAGGAGTTTTGGCGTACCTATTTAGGAGAATCAGAGTTTATACAGATATTAGAGGGTCAAGGAGACTCAGTGAAGGAGAATATTGTACATGCAATTAATTGTATTAGGACTGAATCATAGAAGTGCTCCTGTAGAAGTGCGCGAAAAGTTTTCTTTTTCTAAAGAAGATTTGGATTATGCTATGGATCATATCTATGCTCATGAAGAGGTCGAGGAATGCGTCCTCTTATCGACGTGCAATCGTACTGAACTCTATGTTGTCCTTGATGATGTAGAGAATATAAAAGAATATATGATACGTTTACTACTACATTTAAAAGGTGAAACAAGTGTAAGCGTAAATGAGAAATGGTTCTTCCTTCATGAAGGAAAAGATTGTATTTCTCATTTATTTAGAGTGGCAGCTAGTTTAGATTCTCTTGTTTTGGGAGAAGGTCAAATTTTGAGTCAATTAAAGATGGCCTATATCTCTTCCTATAGTAAGGGGCTAACAGCATCAGTATTTAATATTATTTTCCAAAAAGCTATTGCTGTAGGCAAACGTGTACGGACCTTGACAGGCATTGCGAATACGCCGGTTTCTGTAAGTTATACAGCGGTGAACTTAGCAGAAGATAGCTTAGATATCCCTATCAATGAGGCGAAGGTTCTTATTTTAGGCGCTGGTCAAATGAGTGAATTGACAGCTCGTCATTTGCAAGCTAAAGGTGTAAAAAGTATGTTTGTGTCCAATCGGACGCTTAAAACAGCGGAAGAATTGGCTAAGCAATTTAATGGTAAAGCAGTAGCCTTTAGCCATTTTGTGGAAGAAGCAAAAACAGCAGATATTATTATTACTTCTACAGGGGCTCCTCATTACGTGATTGAACGGGAAGAGGCGGAAGAAATCATGGAAGATAGAGGTAATAAACCGATTGTCATGATTGATATTGCTGTGCCTCGTGATATCAATCCAGATGTAACAGATATTCCAGGTGTGTATTTGTTTAACATTGATGCGTTGGAAAGTGTAGTGGAGGCGAATAAGCATCAACGAGAAGAGGAAGCTCGTAAGGCAGAGCCTATGTTAGAAGAAGCTTTACAAGAAATTGAAGAAAAATTACGATATTTATCAGTCCGTCCAATTATGGTTTTACTCAGTGAAAAAGCAGAAGCAATTCGTAAACGCGAAGTGCATCGAGCGATGGCAAAATTACCAGATGCTACAGAGCGAGAACGAAAAATTATTAACAATATGTCACGGATGTTGGTGCGTAAATTATTGCGGGATCCAATGATTCATTTTGGTGAAGTAGCGGGTAAAGAAAAAGAACGGGATTATTGGAAATTATTCCAAGATATGTTTGCTCTAGAAGTGGAGGACGATGCACTATGAGAGACATTATTCGTATAGGCACGCGTAGCAGTGCTCTTGCTTTATGGCAAGCTAATTATGTAGCCGATATATTGCGCAAATATTACCCTTCATGTAAGGTGGAATTAGTTCATCACAGCACAAAAGGTGATCGTATTTTAGAAAAACCATTGGCTGAAATTGGTGGAAAAGGTTTATTTACAGAAGAACTTGAAGCCTCTATGCGGGATGGTAGCATTGATTTAGCCGTACACAGTTTGAAAGATATGCCAACGGAATTGCCAGAGGATTTAGTACTAGGTGCTATCACAGAGCGTGAAACACCATGTGATGCGTTGGTATCTCCGAAGTATAAAACATTGGATCAGCTGCCACATGGTGCTAAGGTAGGGACAAGTAGTTTACGCCGTCAAGCACAATTATTGAATCAACGTCCTGATTTGCAGATTTCTGTACTTCGTGGAAATGTGCAAACGCGATTGAACAAATTAGAAACAGAAAACTTTGATGCTATTGTATTAGCAGAAGCAGGTTTAAAACGGTTGGGCTTGGAGTCTGTTATTACGCAGACTTTCACCAGCGATGAAATGATTCCAGCTGTGGGTCAAGGGGCATTAGGTATTGAATGTCGTAAGAATGATACAGAAATGCTAGATATGTTGTCTGTATTACATGATGAAAATACCATGTGGGCCACTCGTGGAGAACGTAGTTTCCTTCGTCAACTTGAAGGTGGTTGCCAAGTACCGATGGGCGTACATGGGACGATTTATAAAGGACAATTGACGTTGAAAGCTATCATTGCTTCTTTAGATGGAAAAAATTGTTTTGAAGGTGAATTGTCAGGACCAAAAGAAAAAGCAGATATGTTAGGTCGTAATTTGGCGAAAGCTCTCTATGAAGAAGGGGGCAAAGCTATCATTGATGATTTGGTAGAAAGAGGAGTATTGAAATGACAGGCATTGTATATTTAATTGGTGCCGGACCGGGCGATCATAAGTTAATCACTCTGAAAGGTAAGGAATGTATTGAAAAAGCAGATGTTATCGTCTATGATTACTTAGCGGATGCTCATTTCTTGTCCTATGCGAAAGAAGGAGCAGAGATTATTTATGCTGGCAAAAAAAGCAACAATCATACGATGCACCAATGGGAAATCAACGATCTTCTCGTAAAATACGGGTTAGAGGGAAAAGTAGTAGCTCGTTTAAAAGGGGGAGACCCTCTAGTATTTGGCCGTGGTGGTGAAGAAGCGTTAGCTTTGGTAGAGGCAGGAGTGCCATTTGAATTTGTACCAGGTATTACATCAGGTATTTCGGCGCCAGCCTATGCAGGAATTCCTGTGACACAACGGGCTATGGCTACGTCCTTTGCTATCGTCACAGGTCATGAAGATCCAACAAAACCAGAATCTGGTATGAACTGGGAAGGCTTAGCAAAATCTGTGGATACTATTTCCTTTGTGATGGGTATCTCTAATCTGCCGAATATTGCGAATAATTTAATTAAATACGGTCGCCCTAAGGAAACTCCAGTGGCAGTTATCCGTTGGGGGACGAAACCAATTCAAGAAACAGTGGTATCTACGTTGGAACATGTAGTAGAAGATGTAGAAAAAGCACAGTTGAAAGCACCAGCCATCGTCATCGTTGGGGAAGTAGTATCTTTGCGGGAGCAATTACGTTGGTTTGATAATAAACCGTTATTTGGTAAAACAATCGTTGTCACACGAGCTCGTAGTAAAGCTAGTGCCTTATCAGAACGCTTGCTAGAGTTAGGAGCTAATGTCATTGAGGCATCTGCCATCAAAACACAAGCCTTGCTTCGTACAGAGGAGATGGATGTGACATACGATAGCCTATCTTCCTACGATGGATTAATTTTCACTTCTGCTGAAGGAGTACGATTCTTCTTTGACGGTTTATTAGACCGTGATTTAGATAGTCGTGCTTTAGGTTCTATGAAAGTATGTGCTATCGGCAGTGCTACTGCGAAGTCCTTATTAGACCGTGGGATTCGTGCTGATATTGTGCCACCAAATTACCAAGCGGAATCAGTGGTAGAAACGATTACTGCTGAACAAGGTCGTGTGTGGCCAAATCGTGAGTTACGTAACTTACGTTTCGTGTTAGTACAACCAAAAGTAGCGCGCGATGTAATTTATAAGGGACTTTCACAGGCAGGATGCGATGTGACAGTGTTGCGTTTGTATGAAACAGTACAAGATACGTCCCATAAAGAATATTTAGAAGAAGCACTACGTGCAGGAGAGGTGGACTATATTACGTTCACAAGTTCTTCTACGGTAACCAATACAAAAGATATGCTCGGCCCTGATGCGGTGAGCTTGTTAGGGAATACAAAAGTTGTCTGCATTGGACCGATTACAGGGGCTACTTGCGTAGAAGAAGGGATTCAACCAACTTTAATTGGGGAAACGTTCACAATCCCTGCGATGGTGGACTTAATCTTGAATGATTGCAAATAGAAAGAGGCACAATATGGAATTACGAAATCGACCAAGACGATTGCGCATCAACCCAGCCATGCGTGCGTTGGTTCGTGAAACAACATTACAAGTAGATGATTTAATTTATCCTATATTTATTGTTCCAGGAACAGCGGTTAAAGAAGAAATTTCTTCCTTACCAGGACAATATCATGTGTCCGTGGACGAAGCTGTGAAATTGGCAAAAGAAGCCTATGACCTAGGTATCAAGGGTGTCGAAATTTTCGGTATACCTACCTACAAAGATGAAGATGGTTCTTCTGCGTGGGATATGGAACAACCGGTACAACAAGCGATTATGGCGATCCGTAAGGAAGTGCCAGACTTGATTGTGATTTCCGATGTATGCTTATGCCAATACACATCCACAGGCCATTGCGGTCATGTGGAACATCATGAAGTTATTAACGATGCTACCTTACCATTGTTGTGCAATGTGGCGGTGAGCCATGCAAAAGCGGGTGCTCATATGGTGGCGCCATCGGACATGATGGACGGACGTATCGCTGCGATCCGTGAAGCTTTAGATGCAGAGGGATTTAGCCATGTATCGATTATGAGTTATGCGGCAAAATATGCGTCCGCTTATTATGGACCATTCCGTGATGCGGTCCATTCTGCACCGGGATTTGGGGACCGTAAAGGATACCAAATGGATGAAGCGAACCGCTTAGAAGCTTTGCGTGAAGTGGAACAAGACATCATCGAAGGGGCTGACATCATTATGATTAAGCCGGCTCTATCCTATTTGGATATCGTTCGTGAAGTGCGAGACAATTTTGATTGTCCATTAGCTGCGTACAATGTTAGCGGTGAGTATGCCATGATTAAAACCGCAGCGGCAGCAGGTTTGGTAGATGAAAAACGCATTACCTTAGAAACATTGCTATCCATGAAACGAGCAGGGGCAAAGATGATCATTACCTACCATGCCCTGGATGTGGCACGTTGGCTACAAGAAAAATGATGTGGGAGTATAGGAGCCATTATGTTTAGTTTAGAAAAATCAAAACAAGCCTTTGCTGAGGCTCGTACATATATGCCGGGTGGCGTGAACAGTCCTGTTCGCTCCTACCGCAGTGTGGGGGGCAATCCCCCTTTCATTAGTTCTGCCAGCGGATCTCGCATTTACGATATTGATGGCAATGAGTACATTGATTACGTATTGTCTTGGGGCCCTATGATTTTAGGTCATGCGAATCCTGAAATTGTGGCATCCATTTTGGAGGCTATCCCTCGTGGCACTAGCTATGGAGCGCCAACACTGCTAGAAACAGAAGTAGCGAAGAAAATTCAAGCTTTCTATCCGTCGATGGAAATGGTGCGCATGGTAAATTCCGGTACGGAATCTACCATGAGTGCATTGCGTTTGGCTCGTGGCTATACAGGTCGTGATAAAATTGTAAAATTCATCGGCTGTTACCATGGTCATAGCGATAGCTTGTTGGTGAAAGCTGGATCTGGATTAGCTACCTTTGGTGTGCCTGACAGCCCAGGTGTGCCAACTGGTGTGGCAGGAGATACGATTACATTGCCATACAATGATCCTGATGCAGTTCGTCAATTGTTTGCTACTCATGGTAAAAGTATTGCTGCTATCATCGTAGAACCAGTGGCAGGTAATATGGGCTGTGTACCTCCTGTGGAAGGATTCTTGGAAACCTTGCGTGAAGTAACGACAGAGCACGGTGCAGTTCTTATCTTTGATGAAGTGATGTGCGGATTCCGTTCCAGTTCTGGAGGGGCTCAAAAATATTACAATGTCATCCCAGATTTAACATGCTTAGGTAAAATTGTAGGTGGTGGTTTGCCGATGGCTGTGTTCGGTGGGAAGAAAGAGATTATGTCTGCCGTTGCTCCATCTGGCCCTGTATACCAAGCAGGCACCTTAAGTGGCAATCCGGTAGCCATGGCGGCAGGTCTTGCCACATTGATGATGTTGCAAAAAAATCCAACTGCCTTTCGTCAAGTCGAGGAATCTACAGAACTGCTTTGCCAAGGCTTAGAAGTGGCGGCAAAAGAAGTAGGCGTACCTGTGGTGGTGCAACGTGTGGGCTCCATGTTTACCCTGTTTTTCACAGACAAAGCGGTGCATAACTTTGATGATGCTAGCGCTTGCGATATGGAAGCATTCAAAACGTTCTTCCACTACAACTTGGAACACGGTATCTATTACGCAGCCAGCCAATATGAAAGTAACTTCTTGTCCACACGCCACAGCGAGCAAGACTTGGCATACACATTGCAAATTGCAAAAGAAGCGTTTCAGGCAATTAAAGGATAATACGAGTATTAACCTTTCTTATGGTGCGTCAATTATTTAACAGAATACATGTATGAATAGAAATGCCATACACATCGAAACTAATCTATGTTAAACTAGATGGTAGAGAGTGTATGGCATTCTTTATTGTGTATATGCCATATGTACGTAGGTCTTATACTGGCCCTATGAGATATGTATGTACTAAATAAGATTGCCTGAAATATATATGTAATAGTTTATACTTGGAGGTGTAACAATGAGCGTGTTACTTTCACCTAAAGAATTACAAGAGCAATTAGATACAGTTGTTGTGTTAGATGCACGTGGCTTTGATGCCTATGCAGCGGCCCACATTCCGGACGCCTTTGCCATCGATATGGACGCACACATGAGTGGTCCTTTAGGGACACACGGTGGTCGTCATCCCTTACCAGATATGTCCGTATTAGCAAAACGATTGAGTGAATGCGGTGTGACCATGGATTCACACATTGTGGTGTACGATGCGTGGATTTCCTTTGCAGGTCGGTTGCGATTCTTGCTACTATACATGGGTTTTACCAAAGTGAAAGTCTTAGCTGGTGGCATTGAGCGTTGGCACCGTGAAGGATATCCATTGACCCAAGAGGAGACCCCAACTGTAGCAGCTCCAAAACCGTTGGAGTATACTTTGCAAGACCGTTTACTCATGCATCGTGATGAAGTTTTACAAGCTAGTGAATCTGGTAGTCATGTCATCATCGACGCACGGGCCCCACAACGGTATGATGGCTCTGTAGTGGATACCATGGATGGCATGACAGGTCATATCCCAGGGGCGATTAATCATTTCTACGAATGGGGATTTACCGCTGATGGTCTACGTCCAGTTTCAGAATTAAAACAAGCCTATGGTGATTTAGCCAAGGTGGAGAAACCTATCGTCACCTATTGTGGATCTGGAGTGACCGCGGCGAACTTGATGATTGCCTTTGCTGAAATCGGTGTAGAACCATCCATGTACCTAGGCAGCTCTAGTGATTGGGTGACTTATGAAGGATTCCCGCTAGAGACGGGTGTGAATACATTGTAAATATAAAACAGAGGCCTTTGGAATAAGACCTCTGTTTTGTTATATTGCATTTATTTTTTAATAGTTTCTTGCAGGTGCGCCCTTATGAGTATATATTGTATGGCAGATACTAAGTAGTAAAGAGCTCATATAATGCGGAGTATATAGTGTTTCAAAATATACAGTATTTTACAGGAATGTAATTAATGATTAGCTGTTCGAGTACGCCCTAATGTAACTTTTAAAAATACACCTGTGAGCGCAATGATCGCTCCTGTGGTGATAAACATAGTACCGAAGCCCCATTGAGATGCAATGAAGGAGCCACCTAGGGATCCAATGAAGTAACCCATGAATAAGGTAGATTGATTATAGGCGAAGACTTGGCCTGCGAATGCTTTAGGTGTAATGCTAGATAGGTAGGTATTAATACCTGGTAATAATCCGCCTAAGCCGATACCGAGTAGGAACCGTAAGATGCACAAGGTGTATATATCGGTCACAAAGGCTTGTGGTATGGTCACAAGACCAACGTAGATAAAGCTAGTCCACAGGATGAACCGTGGTCCTAATTTATCAATGTATTTACCGAGGACAGAGCTAGCCACCATTTGGGCAAGTCCTGTGACGGTGAATGCTAAACCTGCTAAGAGGGCAATGTGCTCTGCGCCCTGTCCTACGATTTGTTGTACGAATACAGATAGGATAGGAGCTGTTGCCATGGTAGTGAAAGCGAAGATAAAAGAGCCTACAGAGATGTAGATGAGTCCTTTCCAGTCGGGAATAGATGCTTTCAACGTGGATAAGGATTGAGAGGCCCCTTTTGGTTGCGGTGTAAATTCTTCTTTTACAAAGAATAAGGTAGATAAGAAGGCTGTCCCTAGTAAGGCAGACACGATGAAGAAGGCGTAGCGGATGCCAAAAAGACCACCGATGTAACCACCGATCATGGGACCCAGGAGAGAGCCACCGAGGTTGGCAGCCGACAAGAGTCCTAGGGCCCAGCCCGTTTGGGCTTGTGGTGTTTGTGTAGCTACGAGTGTAATAGAACCAGAGAAAAATCCGGAGATCATTCCATTTAGGATCCGTATGATAACGATGTGTTCTGGAGCTTGGGCAAAGCCGAGAAGTGCATTGGTAATAGTCATACCAAGACTAGCGCGCAACAAAATGAGCTTGCGACCTTTGCGGTCCGCGAGTTTTCCCCAAAAGGGGGCGAAGAGGGCTACCATGAGGTAGGTCATCCCCATGGCGAGGCCAGACCAATTGGCAAGGTCCGCCTGATCGAGGACCCCTAGGTCTTGTAAATATAGCGGAATGAGAGGGGCTGCTTGACTAAGCCCCACTGATGCCATGAAGGCACCAAATAAACAAACATATAATGTGCGTTTCCAAAGTTCCATACTGACTCCTATGTAGCGTGGTGTAAAACTGTAATCATCCATGTACCTATGGTAGCATATAAGTGCAATTTATTACACCCCTAATCTAGATTCCTCCTATTGCAACTGCCCTACAGATAGTATATAATTGTACCTGTAATTGACAACGATATATGTTAATACGTTGATAAAGACGGTCATGCAAGGTAGCTCCGAGCGAGTGGGGGATGGTGAAAGCCTCATGGGTGAATGCATGGCGGATCACTTTTGAGTATATGTTGGGGAGCCCGTACTGGGGGTACTCACATCGGTGGACACCGTTATATGTTTGAGCGATGATTCGTTGGGGGTAACTTTCACAAGAATCATCAGTAGGGTGGTACCACGGATTTGCATTCGTCCCTTCGGGGAGCGGGTGCTTTTTTTATTGAGAGGAGAAATACAATGTCTAATGAAGTGGATTATGGTAAGACGTTGCACTTGCCTGAAACAGAATTTCCTATGCGCGGTAATTTGCCAAAGCGCGAACCAGAATTTATCAAGTTTTGGGAAGATAATAAAATTTATGAAAAACGCCTAGCTAAAAATAAAGGTAAAAAATCTTTTATCTTACACGATGGCCCTCCGTACGCGAATGGTAAATTACACATCGGTCATGCCTTGAACAAAACATTAAAAGACATTGTGATGAAATATAAAACAATGCAAGGCCATTACACACCATATATTCCTGGTTGGGATACACATGGTCTTCCTATCGAGCATGCGGTTATTAAAAATACTGGCTTGAATCGCCATGAAATGAGTCCATTGGATCTTCGTAACAAATGTCGTAAATATGCCTTGAACTGTGTAGAAGAACAAAAGAAAGATTTCATCCGTTTCGGAGTGCTTGGTGAATGGGACCGCCCCTATTTAACATTGCGCCCTGAGTTCGAAGTGAAACAAATCGGCGTGTTCGGTGAAATGGCAAAACGTGGCTACATCTACAAAGGTTTGAAAACTGTATACTGGTGTACCCATTGTGAAACGGCCTTGGCAGAAGCGGAAATTGAATATGCTGAGAAAAAATCTTTCTCCATCTATGTTAAATTTGCTTATGTAAACGGTGCTGAAAGTACATTGCCAGCAGGTTTTGATACAAGCAAATTGTTCTCCGTTATTTGGACAACAACGCCTTGGACAATGCCTGCCAACCAAGCAATCTCTGTGAATCCAGAATTAGAGTATTCTTGGGTGAAAATCGGTGATGAAGCATGGTTATTAGCAAACGGCTTAATCGAAACAGCTACCAAAGAAATGGGTGTAGAATCCTATGAGGTATTGAACACATTCAAAGGTAGTGAATTAGAGTTAGCAAACTTTAAACATCCATTTGCCGATCGTAACGCTCCTATCTTGTTAGGTTCTCATGTTACATTAGACGCTGGTACAGGTTGTGTACATACAGCACCTGCTCATGGTGAAGATGACTTTAACGTGGTAAAAGCATACAAAGATGCAGGTAAAATCGATTTTGATATTTTATCCTTAGTCGATGCTACGGGTCGTTATATTGCCAAAGTAGATGAACCTCGCTATGGGGATACAGAACAACCACTAGCAGGTGTTGAAATCCATGATGCAGAAGTGCCCGTGATCAAAATCTTGGCTCATAACGGTGCGTTGGTACAAAAAGGCAATATCCGTCACCAATATGCTCATTGCTGGCGTTGTAAAAATCCTGTTATCTATCGTGCTACAGAACAATGGTTTTCTTCCGTGGATGGATACCGTCAAGAAGCATTGAAAGCCATCGACGAGCAAGTACAATGGATTCCTAAATGGGGTCATGACCGTATTTACAACATGATTGCAGACCGTGGAGACTGGGTTATCTCTCGTCAACGTGCATGGGGTGTGCCAATTCCTATCTACTATTGCGACCATTGCGGAGAGCATATCATCAATGATGATACCATCGCTTCCTTACAAGAATGGTTTGCCAAAGAAGGCTCCAATGCTTGGTGGGCTCATGAAGCAAAAGAATTATTGCCAGCAGGATTCACATGTCCATCTTGTGGACATGATTCTTTCCATAAAGAAACAGATATTATGGACGTATGGTTCGACAGCGGTAGCTCTTGGTCTGGTGTATTAGAACAAAATGAACTTGACGTACCTTGTGCTATGTACTTAGAAGGTTCTGACCAACATCGTGGTTGGTTCAACTCCTCCTTGTTAACAGGTATCGCTACACGTGGTCATGCACCATACAATGCCGTATTGACTCACGGTTTCGTAGTGGACGGGGAAGGTCGTAAAATGTCTAAATCTGTAGGCAATACAGTGGCTCCTTCCGATATCATCGATGTACACGGTGCTGACGTAATGCGTTTATGGGTATCCTCTGCAGATTACCAAGCAGACGTGCGTTTGTCCAAAGACATCGTAAAACAATTAGCGGAAGTATATCGTAAAATCCGTAACACATTCCGTTTCTTGTTGGGTAACTTAGATAACTTTAATCCGAACAAAGATAAAGTAGCTTACAAAGATTTGACTGAGTTGGATCGTTGGGCCTTACATCGCTTAGAAGAAGTTCGTCAAAAGGTAACGAATGCTTACGAAAACTACGAATTCCACATTTTATATCATACAATCCATAACTTCTGTACTGTCGATTTATCTTCCTTCTACTTAGACGTGTTGAAAGATACTATGTACGCAGAGAAAGAAAACAATGTAGCTCGTCGTAGTGCGCAAACTGCTATTTATGAAATCTTGACAACATTGGTTAAAATGGTATCCCCAGTTCTTTCTTTCACCGCCGAAGAAGTATGGCAATACATGCCAAAAGAAGAGGGCATGGAAGAAAGCGTTATGTTAGCAGATTGGCCACAAGGTTATGCAGACCATGTGGATGAGGAATTGTCTGCACGTTGGGCAACGATGCTAGACCTTCGTAGCGAAATGACAAAAGCCTTAGAAGGGGCTCGCCGTGATAAAGCGATCGGTCACTCTTTGGATGCATCTATCACTGTGTATGCAGATGGCGATGCGTACCAAGCATTGACTGGATTCGGCAGTTCCCTAGCTAGCTTGTTGATCGTGTCTGAAGCGCATGTAGTGGAAGGTCGTGACAATGCACCAGCCAACGCAGTGACAGTAGAAGACGGAGTATTATCCATCGTGGTAACTCCATCTGAGTTAGAAAAATGCGAACGTTGTTGGATTCACCGCGACACAGTTGGTCAAGATGGGGATCATCCAACATTATGTGCTCGTTGCGCTGACGTGGTCAAAGGATAATGACAATCGCATAAGTAGTCAAAGGTTCAAGTACTATCAATTTAGGCAAGGGAATGTATCATTTCCTTGCCTACTTTCTAACGAAGGAGATGCCCTATGAACGTATTGATTGTGATAGACATGCAACATGATTTTATTGATGGAACATTAGGTTCACCGCAGGCGCAGGCCATTGTACCAGCGGTGCGTGAAACAATTCGTAACTTTGATGGCCCCATAGTGTTTACTCGTGATACACATGATGATGGGTATCTTGAAAGCCAAGAGGGCAAACATTTGCCAGTTGAACATTGTGCCCGTGGCACTAAAGGTTGGGAGATTGCCGATGATCTGTTGGGAGTGGCTCATGAACGAGGCCAACGGGTGGATATTTTAGATAAACCTAACTTTGGGTCCTTGGATTTGCTGGCTCATCTTAAAGGAATGCACGAAGAGGAACCTATCGAATCTTTAACCTTGATTGGTTTATGTACGGATATTTGCGTGGTTTCCAATGCTTTGATTCTAAAAGCAGGATTGCCTGAAATCCCACTTTATGTGGATTCAAAATGTTGCGCAGGGGTGACCCGAGAATCTCATGAAGCAGCACTCTTGACGATGAAGATGTGCCAGTGTATTGTAGAAGAATAATATATAAGCAAGTATAATGTAGAAGAATACGATCGATAGAGGAATGCTGATGAGTCGGCATTCCTCTTTTGTATGTATGCATAATAGGTCTAGATGAGTTGTATGCGGTTGCACTTTATATATTGACAGCGGTACATGTGATATATGATAATAAAAACATAGTAAAAAATATATTATAGTAAAAAATATATATCTGAACTGGTGTTATGTGTAATAATAGGCGAGCAAGGAGAAGAAGTATGAGAAAACGCAGTATGATGACAATGGGAGCGTTATTAGCAGCGTATGCCCTGACGACGAGTGTGAGTTATGGGGCACTACAAAACCAAACAAATTATACCGCTGAGGAAACAGTAGCTGGGGGAACAGATACGTTCATTAAAGATGGCGTAGGAGTAGTAGGTGGTAATCTAACAATTACTGGGCCAGAAAACATAGACCTTACTATGGATAATAAATCTGATGAAAGTTTAGGTATCAATGTGATCAATGGAAAATTAACAGCCGATGATCTTACGATCACTGTTAAACCAGGTGACACGGCCGTTAACAATCGTCCAAAAGGCATGATCGTACGTGGCACATCTACTGTGGATATTAAGAATTTAAACGTGACTGTGACGAAGTCGAATCGACAAGCTAATACCCCTCAAAGTGCAGATTCTGATGCAGCCTATGGTGTAGCTGTTGGATATAACTGGCTTGGTAGCGGTACTGAAACAAATTTTACAGTTAATAATGCTAATATAGTAGTTAATAATACAGAAGATACTAAAAAAGGTAACTATACAGGTGTGCCAATTCCAGGGGGCAAGTTTGAAACGGGATATCAAATGTCTGGAATTCGTGTATACCGTTCCAATGGAGCAAAACCTGAGTTTCATAGTACAGGTAATGTAAATATTACTGTAGAAGATAAAAGTGCAGCTAAAGTATCTGACTATCTAGTTGGTGTGTACGTATCAGGCACCGATGCGAAAGCCACGTTTGATGGTGATACTTCGATTACGGTAAAGGCTAATGGGATCAATTCTGCAGGCATTAAAATTGGTAAACCAGGGAATGGTGATGCTGGAATCGGAGCTCAGGTTATCGCAAATGGAAAATTGACAGTAGATACTACAGGGGACAATGGTGTAGTTACATTAGATAAAAAAGAATATCGTGGATCAGGAGCTGTGCGATTATTTGATAAAGATTCAAAGTTCACTGTTACTGGTGCTAAGACAAAAGAAGCGTCCGAAATTAAATCTAGTACCAATGCCATTGTATTTGATACCTTTGATTATAAAAACTTAGGAAGTGTAGACTTTCTTTTCTTTAACTTTAAAGAGGTCCTAGCTCGTGGAAAAGAGAATGTTAATAATGAGGTTGTCTTGCATAATACAAAGTTATCGACTACATCAGAGGTAGATGATTTAGTGTTAACGAATGCAGAATTTAAAGAAGAAGGTGAATTAATTGAAGGAGCTGGCTGGTTAGGTAAAAGAGGTGTCTTAACAAGCCGTTTTGACTGGGGCACAAAAAGTGTCAAAAACGCCAAATTCACTCTTTCCGGCGAAAAATCCGAAGCCACAGCAGCGAAAAAAGGTTGGGCCATCCGTGCAAAATCTGAAAATGCAGATGCTACCGATGAAGCGCAACGTGCTACTTCTGAATTAACAGCGACGATTGCAGATAAAGCTGTTTTAACAGGTTTAATCCATGCAGATAAAGAGTCTACATTGCATATGAACGTAGACAAAGATGCTACTTGGCGATTAGCGAAGAAAGAAGATTTGACAGGTGCGCAAACATCGACGGCTACGACAGTGACATTGTCTAATGGTGGTATTCTTGATGCAGGTACCAATCTAACAGATGGTACAAAAGCAGAATATACTGTGGCTACCGTACAAAAAGATGGAACTACTCTATCTGACTTCAAAAATGAAGGTGGTGTGATTACTACCGTTAATAAGTCCTATGAAGATGTATTGACATTAAAAGGAAATTATACAGGCGCCAATGGTATCATTAAAATGAATACAAAATGGGATTCTCCTGGTGATGAAGAAGGGGCTAACTCTGTATCTGACTTAGTTCATATTACTGGCACTGCGAAAGGATCTACAACAGTAGTACCTGTGGCAGCTGATGGAAAAGAAGCTGTTATTGATGGGTCCATTGGCTCTATTACAGCTGATTTGAAAAAGAATACAGTGCCTGTGGTTCGTGCTGATATAGAATCCAGTGAAGAAGGGGCTTTCACAGGGGTGGCCAAAACCACAGGTGCAGGTGAACTAAAATTAGCACATCGTGTGAAAGAGGGCAAACATGAGTGGTTCTGGACATTGACAGGCCTCAATAAGACGCCTAATTTAGACAAACGGACTCCTGGTTATACACAAATGCCGGAAGTGAGTACTCGTATGATAGGGCAAATTTTACGTACTTTACATGAACGTCGTAGTGAAAACCCTCGTACATTACATGAACAATGGCAGAATAAAGAGTATCCTATGAGTCGCGTTATTTATGCGCATCATGAAGATGGAGATCAAAATCCATTGTGGGCCAAAGTCATCAAAGATTATGGACATCATGATGGCTATCGTTTTGGATATACATTACACACAAGGGGTATTCAATTAGGCCGAGATTGGAATGTGAAAACAAAAGAAGATGGAACTACAAGCTTTAATGGTGCTTATGTAGCATATCAACATGGTCAAGCTAAGTTCTATGATAACTTCAATACGGATGATACAGGTAAGCAAGCTACAGATTTACAAACTGGCACAGGTACAATCCATAACCTATCGCTAGGTCTTACAAGAACGAAATATGGTGCCCATGATCAATACGTAGATTGGGTGGGTCAAGTAAGCTTGCTTCGCAATACTTATGAAGCGGTAGGTCATGGTAAAGAAACACAATCTGGATGGGGCTTTGCTGGATCTGTAGAAACAGGTCGTCCTTACGTGCTGCGTGAAACAGAAAGAGGCCGCACTATTTTAGAGCCACAAGGTCAATTAGTATATTCTTACTTACAAATGCATGGTATCCATGGTACTGATAAAGTGGTATCTCATGGAGGTCATGGTACATTGGTAGGACGTATTGGTGCTCGTTTATCCCGTGAAAAGTATAATGCTAATGGCATTGCCTCTCGTACTATATACGGTGTAGCTAATATTTGGAGAACTTTCACAAACGCTTATGCAGTTCATATTGGTGATGATACACTTCGCGGTGATTATGGACGTACCATTGGTGAACTTGGTATCGGTGCGCAATGGCGTAAAGATGATCGCTGGTATGTGTATGGTGATGTTCGCTTTGAAAGAAACTTAGGTGGATCCTATTATAAAGGATACCGTGGTAACGTAGGCATAAAATATATTTGGTAATGTAGGTGTGAAATACACTTGGTAATTGTATAGGAGAATAGCAAGCCTTGTAGTATACTAAGACTAGGAGGCTTGCCTATGTACTTTCATATCAAAGACACCTGCGTGTGTTGTGCTGGATGCGCCATGGATTGTCCGACGCAGGCTATCACTCGCAAAGGCGAACGCTATGTCATCCATCAGGATATGTGCATTCACTGTGGTGACTGTTATGCTATATGCCCAGTGGGTGCCGTGCAGATGGTAAAGGAAAAGGACTTGGATACGAACAAATAACATGTTTGTATGCCAAGTCCTTTTTAGTCTTGACAAATAGATAAGAGAAGATTATAATATTTAATTGCAAAAAAGTAACTATAACATTGAATTGATGAAGGAATATATCCAAGGTTGTGCTGAAATGAGGAAAGCAAGGTTCACAAGAAAAAATTACGAGCCTTGCTTATTTTGTCATTGGTCAGCAGGAAAACTGAGACCTGGAATCGTCTGCAGTCATACCGTTATAGAATATGTAAGCCAATTTTTATGAGGGGTGAAAAGAACATGTTCAAACCTGAGCAGGTGGGTAAGCGTACTCGATATACCTACGCTAAGATTAACGAAGTTCTCGAAATGCCACATTTGTTAGATGTACAACGCAAGTCTTATGAGTGGTTTTTGGAGAGCGGTTTACAAGATATTTTTAACGATATTTCTCCGATTAAAGACAATTCGGGAAAGCTAGCTCTTTCCTTTGAAGGTTTCAGCCTTGGAGAACCAAAATACGACATTAACGAATGTAAAAACCGTGATGCTACGTATGCAGCACCATTGCGTGTCAATGTTCGTCTCGTTAATAATGATCCAGAAAATCCAGATATTAAAGAACAAGAAGTATTCATGGGCGATTTCCCATTGATGACAGATACAGGAACTTTCATCATCAATGGTGCGGAACGTGTTATCGTATCCCAATTAGTTCGTTCTCCAGGCGTGTACTACGGTGGCAGCATTGATACTATGGGTAACCGTTTGTATGATTCCACAGTGATTCCGAACCGTGGTGCTTGGATTGAGTTAGAAAAAGATGCGAACGATACTGTGTCTGTACGTATTGACCGTAACCGTAAATTACCAGCTACTGTATTAGTACGTGCATTAGGTTGGGAAACTAATGAATCTATCTTGGAATTGTTCTGGAATGGACAAGTGGATGAAAATGGTCATCCAGAATACGATGAGCGTTTACTTCGTACATTAGAAAAAGACAGCACACAATCCGCTGATGAAGCATTGGTAGAAATCTACAAAAAACTTCGTCCAGGCGAACCACCAACTGTGGAAAGTGCTCGTAACTTATTCGATAACTTATTCTTTGACCCTCGTCGCTATGATTTAGCTCGTGTAGGTCGTTATAAATTAAATAAAAAATTAGGCTGGCGTCAACGCATGTTCGGTCAAACTTTGGCAGAACCAATTGTAGACGAAAATGGCGAAATCATTGTAGAAGCGAATACTTATGTGAACGAAGAAGTTCTTGATGTAGTAGCTAACAGCGGTGTGTATGCAGGCGATGTGGTGCCTGAGTTCTTCGTATTCAATACGGAAGGGACTGTTGTGAAAGTTATTTGCAACAACAGCAACTTACCATTTAGTCATCGCACAGTAACTCGTGAGGACATGATTGCTAACGTAAGTTACATGATGAATTTGATTGAAAACGTTGGTCAAACTGACGATATTGACCATTTAGGTAACCGTCGTCTTCGTTGCGTAGGCGAATTGTTACAAAACCAATTCCGTATCGGTTTAACTCGTATGGAACGTGTGGTCAAAGAACGTATGACAATCCAAGATATTTCTGTCATCACTCCACAAGCTTTATTGAACATCCGTCCAGTTGTGGCAGCGATTAAAGAATTCTTTGGTTCTTCCCAGTTGTCCCAGTTCATGGACCAAACTAACCCATTGGGTGAATTGACACATAAACGTCGTCTATCTGCACTAGGACCTGGTGGTTTATCTCGTGAACGCGCAGGCTTTGAAGTCCGCGACGTGCATCACTCTCACTATGGCCGTATGTGTCCAATCGAAACTCCAGAGGGTCCAAACATCGGTTTGATCAACTCCTTGTCTAACTATGCGAAAGTGAATGAATTTGGTTTTATCGAAGCACCATACCGTAAAATTGAAAAAGTATATGGTACAGGTGAAGATGCTAACAAAGTATTGAAAGTTCGTGTTACAGACCAAGTTGTGTATATGACAGCTGATGAAGAAGAAGGTATGACAATTGCCCAAGCGAACTCTCGCATTGATGAAGAAGGATATTTCGTATCTGATCACATCGCATGTCGTCGCGGTCATGATGTATTAGAAGTATCTCCAGATAAAGTAAACTATATGGACGTAAGTCCAAAAGAAGTAGTATCCATAGGTACTGCTATGATTCCATTCCTAGAAAATGACGATGCGAACCGTGCCTTGATGGGTGCGAACATGCAACGTCAAGCGGTACCTTTGCTTCGTGCACAAGCGCCATTAGTAGGTACAGGTATGGAATACAAAGCGGCTACAGACTCCGGCGTTTGCGTATTAGCAAGAGAAGCAGGTATTGTTACACGTTGTTGGGGTAATGAAGTCCATGTACAACGTGATAACGGTCGTGTAGACGTATATAAAATGAACAAATTCATGCGTTCCAACCAATCTACATGCTTTAACCAAAAACCAATCGTATACCGTGGACAATCCGTTGTGAAAGGTCAAGTATTGGCAGATGGTCCGGCTACAGATGGCGGTGAATTAGCATTAGGTTTCAACGTATTGGTAGCATTCATGCCTTGGGAAGGTTACAACTACGAGGATGCGATTTTATTAAGTGAAGAACTTTGTAAAGAAGATATCTACACATCTATCCATATCGAAGAATATGAATGTGATGCTCGTGACACTAAATTAGGTGCTGAAGAAATTACTCGTGAATTGCCAAATACTGGCGATGATAACCTTAAAAACTTGGATGAAAACGGTATCATCTGCATCGGTGCAGAAGTTAAACCTGGTGATATCCTAGTTGGTAAAGTAACTCCTAAAGGAGAAACTGAATTAACTCCAGAAGAACGCTTATTGCGTGCGATTTTTGGCGATAAAGAACGTGAAGTTCGCGATACCTCCTTGCGTGTACCACATGGTGAAGCGGGTAAAATTGTGGACGTTAAAATCTTCACTCGTGAAAATGGTGATGAATTACAACCTGGTGTTAATAAAGTAGTTCGAGTGTATATTGCACAAAAACGTAAGATTCACGAAGGCGATAAAATGGCGGGTCGTCATGGTAACAAAGGTGTCGTTTCTCGCGTTATGCGCCAAGAAGATATGCCGTTCTTGCCAGATGGTACACCAGTACAAATTGTATTGAACCCATTGGGCGTACCGTCCCGTATGAACATTGGACAGGTATTGGAAACTCATTTAGGTTGGGCAGTTCAAGGTTTAGGTATGCAAATTAAAGCAACAGACCTAAAAATCAAAGAAGTACTGAACGAAGCTAAATTGAATGGTACATACTGGGATGGTATCGATGGTATCAAAGATATCTACGCAGAAATTGAAAGTCTAGAACAAGCTATTGCGGATCCGACGATTGCTAATTACTTGGAAACAGATAAACAAATCGACAGCCAAAAAGTAGTGGCATTAGACAAGATTTTACATCGAGCACAAGAAAAATTTGATGAATTGGGCGGTCAATCTCGCTATGATGCTTTATTGGCAGAAGAAAAACGAATCTACGAATTAGGTATCGAAACATTTGATGATGTAGAAGCAGAACGTCCAAAAATGGAAGAGACTTTAGAAGAGGAATTGCATGCTCTTCGTCGAGTGGATACTGTCATCGAGACGATTCACCATGTTCGAGAAAAACGCAGTCACTTACGTGCTGAGTTGGAAAAATATGGCTATGATTATGACACGTATGGCATGCCAAAACCAGATACAGCGGGGATCCATATTGCAACACCTGTATTTGACGGTGCTCATGAAAGTGACGTATTCGATACACTTCGCATTGCTGGTCGTGATGATGATGGTAAAACTGTATTATATGATGGCCGTACAGGCGAAAAAATGGATAACAAAGTTACGGTTGGTTATGTATACATGCTCAAACTTCACCATCTAGTAGATGATAAAATCCATGCTCGTTCTACTGGTCCGTACTCCCTTGTTACACAACAACCGTTGGGTGGTAAAGCTCAATTCGGTGGACAACGTTTTGGTGAGATGGAAGTATGGGCTCTTGAAGCGTATGGCGCAGCCTATACATTACAAGAGTTGTTAACTGTAAAATCTGACGATGTTGTGGGCCGTGTAAAAGCGTACGAAAAAATCGTTAAAGGTGAAAACATTCCTGAACCAGGCGTGCCTGAATCTTTCAAAGTATTATTGAAAGAATTACAAAGTATCGGCCTTGACGTGAAAATCTTGAATGAAGATCAAGAAGAAGTTGTTATCAAAGAATTAGAAGAGGATGATGTTCCACGTCATGATGATATTCGCGAAGTGATGGAAGAAGGAGCCTCTGAAGCAACTACAGAAGGAGAAAACTCCACAGTGGAAGGAACACCAGAAGGATATATTGTAGAAGAGCCTGTCACTGCAGGTGAAGAAGACGATATTATCAGCCAAATTAGTGGCTATGTAGAATCTTCTGATAATGAGTAATACCACTATCTCGTAAAGGAGGGAGCATACAGTGCTAGACGTAAATGAATTTGATTCCATGCGAATCGGTTTAGCTTCGCCACAACAAATTTTGGAGTGGTCTCATGGAGAAGTTAAAAAACCTGAAACAATTAACTACCGCACCTTAAAACCAGAGCGAGATGGTTTATTCTGTGAGCGCATTTTTGGACCAACAAAGGACTGGGAATGTCATTGTGGAAAGTATAAACGCATCCGTTATAAAGGTGTTGTCTGTGATAAATGTGGTGTAGAAGTGACTCGTGCCAAAGTACGTCGTGAACGTATGGGCCATATCGAATTGGCTACACCAGTGTCTCATATTTGGTATTTCAAGGGCATCCCGTCTCGCATGGGATTGATCCTTGACATATCTCCTCGTTCCTTGGAACGTGTATTGTACTTTGCTGCGTATATCGTAGTAGATCCAGGTCAATCTCCATTGTCTAAACAACAATTGTTATTTGAAACTGAATTTCGTGAATATGAAGCCATGTTCAACGATGCTGACTACAAAATCGCTGGTAAAAGTGTCATCATTGAAACAATTGCACAACGTCGTGAACGTTTGCAATTAATTAACTCTGCTAAACACAAAGAAGCTGTCAATGCAGAACTTTCAGCGAATACTGAAATTCCAGAAGAAGAAAAAGAATACGAAGTATTAACGCGTGAAGAAAAATTAGAACTTGGTGCCTTAGAAGAAAACACGTTCGTATGTATCGATATGGGTGCAGAAGCGATTAAAGAATTGCTTTGCGAATTAGACTTAGAAGCATTGAACGATGAATTACGTGCTGAGCTAGAAACTGCAACAGGTCAACGTAAAGTTCGTGCTGTTCGCCGTTTAGAAGTGGTGGAAGCATTCCGTCAATCTGGTAACCGCCCAGAGTGGATGATTATGGATGTAGTGCCAGTTATTCCACCTGAATTGCGTCCAATGGTGCAATTAGACGGTGGTCGTTTCGCCACATCTGACTTAAATGATTTATATCGTCGTGTTATCAACCGTAATAACCGTTTAAAACGTTTGTTGGATTTAGGCGCTCCTGATATTATCGTGCGCAACGAAAAACGTATGCTACAAGAAGCTGTAGATGCGTTGATCGACAATGGTCGTCGTGGCCGTCCTGTCACAGGTCCTGGTAACCGTCCATTGAAATCTTTATCCGATATGTTAAAAGGTAAACAAGGTCGTTTCCGTCAAAACTTGTTGGGTAAACGTGTTGACTACTCCGGCCGTTCCGTTATCGTAGTTGGCCCAGAATTGAAAATGCATCAATGTGGTCTTCCAAAAGAGATGGCATTGGAATTATTCAAACCATTTGTTATGAAGCGTTTGGTAGAACGTGGACAAGCAAGCAATATTAAAGCGGCAAAACGCCAAGTAGAACGTATCGGTCCTGGTGTTTGGGAAGCTTTGGAAGAAGTTATTAAAGAACATCCAGTATTACTAAACCGCGCCCCTACATTGCATAGATTAGGTATCCAAGCGTTCGAACCAATTCTTTGGGAAGGCCGTGCTATCAAATTGCATCCACTAGTATGTACAGCTTTCAACGCCGACTTTGACGGTGACCAAATGGCATGTCATTTACCATTGTCCGTAGAAGCACAGTCGGAAGCACGTACCTTAATGCTTTCATCCCATAACATCTTGTCTACAAAAGATGGTAAACCAGTAGCAGTTCCATCCCAGGATATGATTTTGGGTACATACTACTTAACAGTAGTTCGTAAAGGTACAGAAGATAAAGCGAAACGCTTCGCCAATTATGACGAAGTGATGCTGGCATATGAGTCTGGTGTCATCGGTTTACAAGATGTTATCTATATTCGTATGGAAGGATATGGTCTAGTTAAAACTACAGCAGGTCGTTTAATTTTCAACGAAGCTTTATATCCAGAAATCCGTCAATTTGTGAAAGAAGAAGACGGCACATGGTCCTTGGGTAAAGTCATGGATAAGAAAATGGTTGGTAAATTAGTGGACCAATGTTTCCAAGCGTTCGGCAACGAAAAAACTGCAGAATTGCTTGACCGTATTAAATCCTTGGGTTACTCCTTTGCTCGTCGTGCAGGTATGACGATTGCTATTGCGGATATCAAAGTACCAGAAGTAAAAGCTGGTATCGTAGAAGGAGCAGATACAGAAGTTAATAAGGTATCTCGTTTATATCGCCGTGGTTTAATTACGGAAGAAGAACGTTATCGTAAAACGATTGAGCTTTGGAATGAAGCTATCGACAATGTAACAGAAGCCATGATGGATAATATGGCGGCTGACCAAGACGGTTTCAACCCAGTATATATGATGGCGATTTCCGGTGCCCGTGGTAACAAACAACAGATCCGTCAGTTGGCGGGTATGCGTGGTTTGATGGCGGATCCATCTGGTCGTATCATCGACTTGCCAATTAAAGCCAACTTTAAAGAAGGCTTGACCGTATTGGATTACTTTACATCCTCTCATGGTGCTCGTAAAGGTTTGGCCGATACAGCCCTTCGTACAGCTGACTCCGGTTACTTAACACGTCGTCTTGTTGACGTATCTCAAGATGTAATCGTTCGTGAAGAAGACTGTGATGTAGTAGGTATCGACTTAGCTCGTGAAAGAGCTCGCTTAGCGCGCAATACAAAAGATGCGTTGACATACTTGAAAGATGATTTAATCGGTCGTGTATTGGATCGCGATGTAGTGGACCCTATGACTGGTGAAGTCATTGCTGATGCTGAAAGCATCGTAACAGAAGCAACGATCGAAGCATTAGCAGAATCCCAAGTGAAATCCATCGCATTGCGTGGTGCGCAATTGGGTAGCGACAGTGATATCAACCATACTAACATCGTTCAAACCATTGCATTAGGTGAAGTGGACGATACGATTCGTACAACATTACGCAACACAATGGTTGAAAATATGTTGGGTAAAGATACTGTGTATCCTGTTATCGATAGTGAAGGTGTAGAAATTTTCCCTGCGCATACAGCATTGACAGAAGAAGGCATCGAAGCTATCTTGAACTCTGATGTAAAAGAAGTTCAAGTTCGCAATAATGAAATTCATGGCATTGAAGTAGAAGCTATCGTGGAAGGTACTGGCGTTATCGAACCATTGAAAGATCGTATCGTGGGCCGTACAGCAGCAGAAGAGTTAATCAATAAAGAAACTGGTGAAGTTATCGTTCCATTGAATGGTGAAATCACCGATGAATTAGCTGATGAAGTAGTAAAACATTACGACACAGTGAAAATACGTTCTGTATTGACTTGTCGTTCTCCATATGGCGTATGTATGAAATGTTATGGTCGTGACTTAGGTACTGGTGGACAAGTACAAGTTGGTGAAGCAGTTGGTATTATTGCGGCACAATCCATCGGTGAACCAGGTACACAGTTAACAATGCGTACATTCCATACAGGCGGTGTTGCCGGCGATGATATCACACAAGGTTTGCCTCGTGTTGAAGAATTGTTTGAAGCACGTCGTCCAAAGCGTAATGCTATCATTGCAGAAGTAGAAGGTACTGTACGTGTCGTTCCTAACGATAATAAAAAAGGTACTAATACAATCTTCATTACCACAGCTGAAGGTGAAGAGTTTGATTACTTAATTCCTTACGGATCTCGCATCATTGTGAAAGATGGCGATGTAGTATCTTTAGGTGCTCGTTTAACAGAAGGTTCCATTAACCCTCATGACATCATGCGTGTAATGGGTACGGAAGCAACGCAACGTTACCTAGTATATGAAGTACAAAAAGTATACAAATCTCAAGGTGTAGAAATTAACGATAAACACATCGAGGTTATCGTTCGCCAAATGTTACATAAAGTAAAAATTGAAGATGCTGGGGATGCAGATGTATTACCAGGAGATTCTATCGATGTAAATACATTTGAAGATGAAAACCGTCGTTTACGCTTAAATGGTAAAAAAGAAGCCACTGGTGTTCGTACACTATTGGGTATTACCAAAGCAGCCTTGGCAACAGACAGCTTCTTATCAGCAGCTTCCTTCCAAGAAACAACACGTGTTCTTACAGAAGCAGCCATCAAAGGTAAAATTGATCCATTACTTGGCTTAAAAGAAAATGTTATCATTGGTAAATTAATACCAGCTGGTACAGGGATGAGCCGTTATCGTAAAATTAAGGTAGTAAAACATACACCTGAATTAGAAGATTTAGTGGTGGGTACAGAAGTTGTTAATGCAGATATAGCTAATGAAACTACAGATGTAGAAACAGCAGAATAACATGAGGACATTAAGACAAGTCTAAAAGCTAGTTGAGGTGTCTAAAGAAATAACGGATAACAACCTATAGGAAGTTATCCGTTATTTTTATAACGAAATATAGAAAAATTCTATATCAATTTTGCATAGATAAAATGCGGGAAGAAAAGATGTTGCATATACATACAGATAAAATATGAAAACTGTATAAAAATAACGTAAAATATACAGAAAAATATATTTTTGAACCGCACGGATACATGTACATATAAAATGCTTTATTATAGCGACTTATTGGGGCTAAAATCGTTTGACACGGCATATAAAGAATGATAAACTAGTAAAGTACTTAGGGGCAGTGCGCCCTAAAGTGAGTAACGAATGAGAAGGAGCGCATATGAAAATCGATATGCTTTCAAATGCAAATCTCACAATAGGAGCGAAACAAACGCATAAAGCAGTGAATCGCAATGAGGTAGAGTGTGTATTTGTAGGTCTTGATAGCGATGACCGACTTATCTTGCCGATTCTGGAAATTTGTTTAGAGCATAATGTGCCAGTTAATCGTAATCACACGATGGAAGAACTTGGGCATGCTGCTCACATTAAAGTAGGAGCTGCCGCTATTGGCGTGCTTCGCTAGTATTGGTAATATCCGAACGATAATATCGAGCGGATCAATTATAAATCTAATTGTTTGGAAAGGAGGTGCCCACATGCCAACTATTAACCAGTTAGTACGTAAAGGCCGTAAATCTTTAGTGCGTAAGTCTGACTCTCCAGCTTTGAAAGAGTGTCCACAAAAACGTGGTGTTTGTACTCGTGTATACACTGCTACGCCTAAAAAACCGAACTCCGCGCTTCGTAAAGTTGCCCGTGTTCGTTTGACAAACGGTATCGAAGTAACTGCATACATCCCAGGCATTGGTCACAATTTACAGGAACACAGCGTTGTACTTATCAGAGGCGGTCGTGTTAAGGACCTTCCTGGTGTGCGTTATCACATCGTTCGTGGTGCATTGGATACAGCTGGCGTACAAAACCGTATGCAAAGCCGCTCCAAATATGGCGCGAAACGTGCTAAAAAATAATTTAGCATAAGATTAGAGAACACACATCGTTAAAGGAGGAATTGACATGCCAAGAAAAGGCCCTGTTGTGAAACGCGATGTACTACCAGATCCGGTGTACAATAGCAAATTAGTAACACGTTTCATTAACAAAGTAATGTACGATGGCAAAAAAGGCATTGCTGAATCCATCGTGTATGATGCATTTGAAATTATTCGTTCCAAAATGGGTCAAGACCCTATGGAAGTTTTTGATCAGGCTTTAAAAAATGTAATGCCTGTATTAGAAGTACGTGCTCGCCGTATCGGTGGTGCTAACTACCAAGTACCGGTTGAAGTTCGTGCTGACCGCCGTTTATCTCTAGGTATTCGCTGGATGGTAAACTATGCTCGTCTTCGTGGTGAACGCACTATGAAAGAACGTTTAGCGGGCGAATTAATGGACGCGTTCAATAATACTGGCGCAGCTATTAAGAAAAAAGAAGATACTCATAAAATGGCAGAGGCTAACAAAGCATTTGCTCATTACAAATGGTAATTAGTTAAGGAGATATACAAGTGGCAAGAGAAGTTTCTTTAGAGAAAACTCGTAATATCGGTATCATGGCTCACATCGATGCTGGTAAAACAACCACAACGGAACGTATCCTTTACTATACTGGTCGAGTTCACAAAATCGGTGAAGTACATGAAGGTGCTGCTACGATGGACTGGATGGAGCAGGAGCAAGAACGTGGTATCACTATCACGTCCGCTGCGACTACTACTCAATGGAAAGGTCATCGCATCAACATTATCGATACTCCTGGTCACGTAGACTTTACAGTAGAAGTAGAACGTTCCCTTCGTGTACTAGACGGCTCCGTAGCTGTATTCAGTGCGAAAGGTGGCGTAGAGCCTCAATCTGAAACAGTATGGCGTCAAGCGGATAAATATGGCGTGCCTCGTATCGCTTATGTAAATAAAATGGATACAGTAGGTGCTGACTTCTTCCGCGTAGTTGATATGATGAAAACTCGTTTAGGTGCTAATAGCGTAGCTATCCAAGTGCCTATCGGTTCTGAAGACACTTTCAAAGGTATCATTGACTTGGTAACTATGAAAGCTGAAATCTACATCAGTGATGACGGAAAAGAATACGAAATCACTGAAATTCCTGAAGAATACGCTGATGTTGCAGCAGAGCGTCGTGAAATGTTAGTTGACGCTGTGGCTGAAACTGATGACGAATTGATGGAAAAATACTTGGAAGGTGAAGAAATTTCTGAAGAACAAATTAAAGCAGCTCTTCGTAAAGCTGTGTGTGAAAACACATTGTTCCCGGTTCTTTGCGGTTCTTCCTACAAAAACAAAGGTGTACAAATGTTGTTAGATGCTGTAGTTGACTACATGCCAGCTCCAACAGATGTACCAGCGATTAAAGGTATCGACCCTAACACTGGTGAAGAGACAACTCGTCCTTCTACTGATGATGGTCCTTTCGCTGCGTTAGCTTTCAAAATCATGGCTGACCCTTATGTTGGTAAATTAGCGTTCTTCCGTGTGTACTCTGGTACATTAGAGTCTGGTTCTTATGTGTTCAACTCTACAAAAGGTAAAAAAGAACGTATCGGCCGTATCTTGCAAATGCATGCTAACAGCCGTCAAGAAATCGACCGCGTGTACGCTGGTGACATCGCTGCAGCAGTAGGTCTTAAAGATACTACTACTGGTGATACACTTTGTGATGACAAAGCGCAAGTTATTCTTGAATCCATGGAATTCCCAGAACCAGTTATCTCTGTTGCTGTGGAACCAAAAACTAAAGCGGACCAAGAAAAAATGGGTATGGCGTTAGCTCGTTTGGCTGAAGAAGATCCAACTTTCAAAGTTCGTACTGATGAAGAAACTGGACAAACAATCATTTCCGGTATGGGTGAGCTTCACCTTGACATCATCGTTGACCGCATGAACCGTGAGTTCAAGGTTGAATGTAATGTAGGTAAACCTCAAGTTGCTTACCGTGAAACAATTCGTAAAGCAGTTAAATCTGAAGGTAAATTCGTTCGCCAATCTGGTGGTAAAGGTCAATACGGCCATTGCTGGTTGGAAATCATTCCTCAAGAACCAGGTGCTGGTTTCGAATTTGAAAATAAAGTTGTTGGTGGTTCTATTCCTCGTGAATACATTGGACCAGTTGAGAACGGTGTTAAGGAGGCTATGGAATCCGGTGTTATCGCTGGTTATCCAATGGTTGATATCAAAGTTATCGTATTTGATGGTTCCTACCATGATGTTGACTCCTCTGAAATGGCCTTCAAAATTGCAGGTTCCATGGGCTTCAAAGAGGGTGCTCGTAAAGCTGACCCAGCATTACTTGAACCATACATGGCTGTTGAAGTAGAAGTTCCAGAAGAATACATGGGCGACGTAATCGGTGATTTGAATTCCCGTCGTGGCCGCATGGATGGAATGGAAGCTCGCAACGGTTCCCAACATATCAAAGCATATGTTCCATTGAGCGAAATGTTTGGATATGCTACTGACCTTCGTTCCAAAACACAAGGTCGCGGTAACTACTCCATGACATTCGATCATTATGAAGAAGTGCCTAAGAAAATTGCTGAAGAAATTCAAGCTAAGAAAAATGGCTAATCAAAAGTATATCTTGTGGGGCTTTTAGCTCCATGGGATTACTATATATAAAGTTTTAATTATCCGGGAGGACAATTCAAAATGGCAAAAGCAAAATTTGAACGTAATAAGCCACACGTTAACATTGGTACTATCGGTCACGTTGACCATGGTAAAACTACTTTAACAGCAGCAATCACTAAAGTTCT
>NZ_RQVN01000008.1 GCF_003992135.1 Veillonella sp. VA142
AAGAATAGCACTAGCTATTTAAATAGCTAGCGCTAAGAACTTTTTATATGAGTAGCCCCCACATTTGACAAAGAGCCAAAAAAACAAGAACAGCACGGTATACTCCTCACAAACATTATGAAATACCGTTTGTGAGGAGTATACCGTGCTCTTCCCTTTCCCATATTTAATCAAAATCGTCACAGGCTACATAACAAAACAAGTGACGTATTGACGTGAGTTCTTAAAAGTTTTATCCTAGTACATATTACGATTTAATAGCTTACTTTCAATTTTTAAAATAGGAGGATTACTATGTCTATAGAATTACGTAAAGTTGCCATCATCGGCACTGGTCATGTGGGCTCCCATGTGGCATTTTCTTTGGCTACCCAAGGTGAGGTCGACCAATTATACATGGTGGACATCGACAAAGATAAAGCTATTGCCCAAGCCACCGATATTAATGATGCCGTAAGTTACTTACCACATCGTGTAGAAGCTATCGCTTGCGAACCTGAAGATATCGGAAACTGCGATATTCTTGTTATTTCTGCTGGTCCACTACCATCCCCAGAACAAGATCGACTAGATACACTAGGCTCTACCATAGAAGTATTATGTGAATTTTTACCTCGAGTGAAAGCCTCTGGCTTCAACGGTTTTATCGTTAGCATTTCTAATCCTGCTGACGTAGTAGCCGCCTATGTACAAGAATATTTAGACTACCCAAAACATAAAATTATCTCTTCAGGTACATCCTTAGACTCCGCTCGTTTACAACGACTAGTTGCTGAACAAATCCATGTACATCGTCGCTCATTATCTTGCTACGCTATGGGCGAACATGGTGGCAGCGCTATGGTTCCTTGGTCTCACGTCACTGTATCTGGCAAACCTTTGAAAGAACTCCAACAAGAACTTCCTCACCGATTCCCAACATTTGACGAAGATGCCGTAGTAGAGCAAATGAAATACGGTGGCTACCTAGTCCTCATTGGCAAAGGATCCACAGAATTTGGTATCGCTGCATCCGTTACAGAAATCATCCGAGCTTACTTCCACGATGAACAAAAAGTATTACCTCTATCCTGCAAACTAGAAGGCGAATACGGCGAACACAATGTCTTTGCCTCCGTTCCTGCCATCATCGGCAAAAATGGTATCGAAGACATCTTGGAGTTACACCTAACCGCTAACGAACAAAAAGCCTTCCACAACTCTTGCGAACGCATCCGGGAATATATTAAACTAGCACATACACTATAACTCTCTGAGGAACGCAGTCATGCGTAATAGCCTTGTGGCTACCCTTACTAGCTGAATTATAAAAATGCCAGAAACGAGCAACATGTTCCTGAACAAACATTATGAAATACCGTTTGTGAAGGAATGTGTTGCTCGCTTCCCTTTACCATATTTTCTTATAGCCGCCACAGAGTACATAGCATTACAAGAGACGATACATTATGAAATACCGTTTGTGAAGAGTATACCGTGCTCTTCCACATCCCCCCCACCCCTGAGCAAGACCCTTATGCGTAGTAGCCTTGTAGCGACCCTTACTAGCTAAATTATACAAACACAAGAAGAGCACGGTGTGCTCCGAATAAACATTATGAAATACCGTTTGTGAGGAGTATACCGTGCTCTTCCCTTTGCAATATTCAGTTAAAATCGCTACAGGCTACATAGCAGAACTATTTTGCGAACCACTTATCGTAAATTTTTTGATACGTTCCATCTTCACGCATTGCTTTCAAAGCTTCATTAACTTTGTCACGTAATGCTGTATTAGATTTATTGAATCCTAATACGGTTGGAGGCGCCGGTGTGCCTTCTCCTACCAATTTAAGATCTTTGTCCGCACCTTGTTTCAAGTAGTACATAGCTACAGCTTGGTCGATGATAGCACCATCAATTGTGCCTGCTTGTAATGCCATAAAGATATTACTATTAGAATCCATTTCTTTTACATCTGTACCAGGAATTGCTTTGGCCATTTCCACAGGCACTGTACCAATTTGAACACCTACACGTTTATTTGCAAGGTCATCCATTTTTTTGATGTCTGTATTGTCTTTACGAACGACAGTGATGAAACCGCCTTCTTTGAAGTATGGATCAGAGAATGTCAATGCTTTTTCACGTTCTGGTGTAGAATTGATGCCCGCTGCGATCATATCGATATTGCCAGATTGTGTGGCTGGAATCAACGCATCAAATCCCATGCTTACAAACTCTAGTTTTAAGCCTAAACGTTTTGCTATTTCTTCACTTAAATCCACATCGAATCCAATGTATTTATTCGTGTTTTCTTCTGCAAACTCAAATGGAGGGAATGTGGTTTCAGAACCAACTTTCAACACCCCTGCTGTTTGTGTTAATTGCGCTTCTTTTTTATCACTACCACAACCAGCTAGTAAACCTACACTAAGAACAGCCGTACATAAGATAAGGCCTAGCTTTTTCATACTAATCATAATTACCTCCCACAATATATTCACTACTTATGGTTATTTATACATAAATTATACCATACAATTATGAAATAGCAAGTATTTTTTATAAAATTTCTATGCATAAGTATATCTATTTTTTCATTCTACCATACAAAGAAAATGCCATGCTATAACGCCATATAAACCAGAGGAAAGTCGAACAAAATCATCAACTTTCCTCTATCTATAGGTTACTAAGTGAGACAATAACAAACTGCCCCGCAATCTAAGTCCGTTACAGATCTCACTTATGGCAACACCCGTATATTATGTAATTCCCGGTATTATAAGAAATCTTTAATTTTATCTCGTTTACCACGATTGCGTAATTTCGTTAAGGCTTTTCCTTCAATTTGACGAATCCGTTCTCGTGTTACATTAAAGAATTGACCTACTTCTTCCAGTGTACGTGGTTTACCATCCTTCAAACCAAACCGTAATTCTAGTACTTGTTGTTCTCGATCTGTTAAGCAACTGAATACTTCCACGATTTGCTCACGTAACAAAATAAAGCTAGCCGCATCATCTGGTGCTACTGCATCTTTATCTTCTAAAAAGTCACCTAAATGGGAATCTTCTTCTTCCCCAATTGGCGTTTCCAAGGAAACTGGCTCTTGAGAAATCTTTTGAATCTCACGGACTCGTTCTACCGTAATCCCCATACCTTCTGCAATCTCTTCAGGACTTGGTTCACGACCTAAATCTTGTAATAATTGACGTTGAATACGCACCAATTTATTAATCGTTTCCACCATATGTACAGGAATACGAATGGTTCTAGCTTGATCAGCAATGGCTCTTGTAATAGCTTGTCTAATCCACCATGTCGCATAGGTAGAGAATTTATATCCTTTAGTATAGTCAAATTTATCAACCGCTTTGATAAGTCCCAAGTTACCTTCTTGAATCAAATCCAAGAACAACATACCACGTCCTACATAGCGTTTCGCAATACTAACTACAAGACGCAAGTTAGCATCAATCAATTTTTGCTTCGCACTATTCCCTAAGCGCACCTCTTTATAAGAAGCACCTTCTTGGTTACCTGCTTCAATTTGCTGTGCCAAAACAATTTCTTCATCACCAGATAACAGTGGAACACGTCCAATTTCTTTCAAGTACATGCGCACTGGATCATCGATATTCATACCCTCAGGAATCGACAAGTCAAGATTAATCTCTTTTTCCTCCTCATCATCTTCCTCAGTGATATCAATATCGCTACTCAAATGTTCCACATCTACATCTACATCTACATCTACTTCGACTTCAAGCTCTTTATCCAACAATTCATCACCATGCATTGGCAACCCACTTCCTGAATCATGTTCATCATCTTGAATGACTTCGATATTTAGATTATTAAACACTGCATACATGCTATCTAACTGTTCTGCTGTCACTTCCATTTGTTCTGAAAGTGCATCAGAAATTTGTTTTGACGTAATGACACCATCTTGTTTAGCTTCTTCTAATAAACTCGCTATAATATCTTGCACTTGCGATTGTTTTTTCTTCTTTGCCACTGTGCTCTTCCTTTCACTACATCAAGACCACTGTTTAATCAATTCTTGTAAATCCTGACACATTCGTAATTCTTCTATAAATCTAGGATCATTTGAGCGGCTCAATTGATCTGCTAGTCGACTATGTTCCTTATATTGATTGCGAAGAGATTTTAATCGCACACTTCGAATCAAATTATGCAATAGTTCCTCATTCATTTCTCGCTCAATCAAAACTGACCATTTTCCAAACATATGCCAAGATTCAGCATCTAAGGATTCCTCCAATAAAACATCTGATAAACTTTCACCATTAGCTACCAAAGTGCCTATCTTTTCATAATAGGCACTGTACATAGGATGTGTAAAATCTTCTACACCTATATATTGGCTCACCAAGGTGTATATATCAGTATCCTTACCTACCCAATACAGCAATTCTTCTTCGTCTGTGAAAGTCTCTTTAGGCATGTTTATAGCCTGTTCTTTTAATTCTATATTTCCTTGTCGAAGAAATTGTCTAAAGTAAGTAATGATAGTACTCACATCTAACCATAATGGTAATGCCAGAGCTTTTAAATATTCATCACGCTGTACTTGACTTTCATGCCCTGCAATAAAAGGAAATATATCTGCCAAGACAGCCCTCTTTCCTTCTACTGAATTCGTATCGTGACGACTCAAACTTTCATTTAATAAAAACTCAAAATCTCTTGGCGATGTATCTACTAATTCTTGCCACGCTTGAGGTCCGTGATTTTTAATAAAATCATCTGGATCTTTTCCATCAGGCATAGATACTACCTTAACAGAAAATTCCGTATTTTGCAATAACTCGATAGCTCTCTTAGCCGCTGTACGACCAGCTCCATCCATATCATAGGCAAGGACAACTTCCTCTGCCTGACGCATCAACAGCCGGCCATGATCTTTCGTATAGGCGGTGCCTAGCGATGCCACTACATTCGTAATTCCTGCATTATGACAACTCAATACGTCCATATATCCCTCTACGAGGACGGCTTGTTTCCTTTCACGAATGCTACGATAGGATTGATAAAAAGCAAATAATAGATGACCTTTATTAAATATTTCCGTTTCTGGAGAGTTCAAATATTTCGGATTACTATCGTCAAGAACACGACCTCCGAAACCTAATACACGTCCCTTTCCATCCATAATGGGAAACATCACGCGCTTTCTAAAATAGTCATACAGTTTACCTTGTTCATTTTTACGGCACAGACCTAATTCTAATAACAGACTAGGATCTACCCCGCGTCCTATAAAGGCATTGTATAACTTATCCCATCCATCTGGAGCAAATCCTAAACGAAACTTAGTAATAGTCTCCATCGATAGACCACGCCTTAACAAGTAGTCTAATCCTTCTTTCCCCAACTCTGTTTTCACCAAACAATTGTGAAAGAAATTCGTAGCTAGTTCATTCACTTCATACATAGATTCCAGATGAGCCATACGTTTCCGCTCAGCTGAAGATACAGTACGTTCTGGCAATACAATATTAGCACGAGTTGCTAAACGCTCAATAGCCTCTGGGAAAGTCAAATTATCGTACTTCATCAAAAAGCTGATGACATTCCCCGATTCTCGACAGCCAAAGCAGTAAAAAAAGCCCTTTTCAGGGGTTACACTAAAGGAAGGTGTCTTTTCATTATGAAATGGACAACAACCCCAATAATTTTTCCCCTTCTTCTTCAATGGAATATGCTCAGAAATGACAGATACAATATCATTGGCATTTTTGACTTGTTCAATTATATCATCATCGAAAAACTTGCTCATGTCACTCCCCTAAGCTATGTACTACAGTGTATTCTTTAAAATATAACGTTTATGTATACGTTCTCTATCTATATTATTCTACACAAACAAAAAAACTCCTACTTGGAGATACTTTCTTTTTCTTCACGCTATATATGCAATTCATATATAGTGTGAAAAAAAAGAAGTTAGAGCAGCCAATGGCTGCTCCAACCACTTATGTAGACTATTTTTTCGCGTAATCTACGACTCGTGTTTCGCGAATAACCACAACTTTAATTTGTCCTGGATATTCTAATTCGTTTTCGATTCGTTTAATGATGTCACGTACTAATAAGTTCGCTTCTACATCATCCACTTTATCTGGTTTTACCATAACGCGAATCTCTCGACCTGCTTGGATAGCAAAGCATTTTTCAACGCCTTCAAAAGATTCAGCGATTTCTTCCAACTTAGATAATCGTTTTAAATAATTTTCTAATGTTTCGCGTCTAGCTCCTGGTCGTGCTGCAGAAATAGCATCTGCTGCCGCTACCAACACAGCCTCTACAGATTTAAACTCTTCATCACCATGATGAGCACCAATACAATTTTGTACCAATACACTTTCATGATATTTTTTAGCAAGATCTACGCCAATTTCTACGTGAGATCCTTCAATTTCATGTGTTAAGGCTTTGCCCAAATCATGTAATAAACCGCCTCGCTTAGCCAGTACAACATCACAGCCTAATTCTGCTGCCATCATACCTGCCAAATGAGATACTTCTACAGAATGTTTTAATACATTCTGTCCATAACTAGTACGATATTTTAGTCTACCTAAAATACGAATCACTTCTGGATGTAAACCATGTACATCCGCTTCAAAAGTAGCCTGTTCGCCAGCTTCTTTTATGGTTGTTTCCACCTCACGGCGTGCTTTTTCAACCATTTCCTCGATACGAGCTGGATGGATACGTCCATCTACAATTAGTTTTTCTAAGGCAATTCGTGCTACTTCGCGACGAATAGGATCAAATCCAGATAAAATAACTGCTTCTGGTGTATCGTCAATAATTAAATCAATACCCGTCAATGTTTCTAAAGCACGAATATTACGTCCTTCACGTCCAATAATACGGCCTTTCATTTCATCATTTGGCAAGGTTACAACTGATACTGTAGATTCTGCTACATGATCAGCTGCACATCGTTGAATCGCCATAGAGATAATTTCTCGTGCATTCTTTTCCGCCTCTTCTTTTGCCTGTTGCTCAAGATCTTTAAGCATCACAGCAGTATCGTGACGAATCTCTTGTTCTACTTTTGTTAGTAAAATTTGTTTTGCTTCATCAAATGTTAAGCTAGAAATGCGTTCTAACTCTTCCATTTGTTGTTGATGCAACGCTTCGATTTTTTCTTCTGCTTTTTCTAGATTGCGCTCCTTGTGGTGCAAGGACTCCTCTTTACGTTCAATACTGTCTAGTTTTTTGTCTAATTGCTCTTCTTTTTGTAAAATACGTCGTTCAAGGCGTTGTAATTCATTACGTCTATCGCGATTTTCTTTATCTACATCAGCACGCAATTTATGAATTTCTTCTTTTGCTTCCAGTAATGCCTCTTTTTTCTTAGACTCCGCTAAGCGTTCGCCATCAGCAACAATACGTGCAGCTTCTGTTTCCGCTTTGTTTAACTTACCTTCTGCAATATTGCGACGCAATACATAGCCTACGCCAAGACCAATTAATACCATGACTACGGCAATAATACTGTATTCTAAAATCGTGTTCACCTCCCACTTGCATAAAAAAAGGAGAAGTCGATACATCCGCTTCCCCGGTTTCTCGCCCATTTTGCTTTTAAATTTTATTTTGCTTATTATTAAGGCTATTTTAATTTTAGTTCATACACCGTGGAATGTCAAGACAAAGCCCCTACTCTAAGTAGGGGCTCCATTCAGAACAGATCGATTGGATCGTGCTTACAGCGAATCCACGATTCTTCAAAAAATAAATTATTTTTTTCTTACTAAACTTAGCTTCTTCACCCTCTTCGATAGCCACTAACCGATCTTCATCAGATATGTGAAACCGTTGCTCTAACAGCTTCACCGCCACCGACCATTCATCATAGTCATCTAACGCATAAGATACATCAAGACCTCGTTCTCGCATTTTTTCACGAATGTAATAGGTACTATACTTTTCTGCCTCCATATAGGCACGCAGAGCTTCTTCCGATAATTCCTCATCGTCTAAATAGGAGAGCTCCAACAGTTTTTCTTCTACATCATGAATTAATTCACTAGGCACAGAACGTTGTGACAATTTACGTCTTAACTCTACGGTGCTTAAGGACCGTGGTCCTAATAGTCTCAAAGCTTGTTCCATAGCGGATGCAAGTGTCCAATCCTGTTCTTTCGATGTACGAAACGCCATTATTCCATATCCGCTGTTTCTGTAGTCGATACGTCATCTACTTCTTCATCATGACCAAGTACATTCAACGGTTCTGCCGCTAATGTATCGCGAATGATAGAATCAATTTCTTGCGCAATTTGAGGATTTTCTTTCAAGAATACTTTAGCTGCCTCTTTACCTTGACCCATGCGTTCTCCATTATAGGAATACCAAGCGCCAGATTTTTTGATGACCTCAATATTGGCACCGATGTCAATCAACGTACCTTCGTAGGAAACGCCTTCCCCAAACATTAAATCAAATTCTGCCACTTTGAATGGAGGGGCTACTTTATTTTTCACAACTTTTACTTTTGTACGATTGCCTACATGTTCCTTCGCAGATGTCAACGCTTCCCCTTTACGTACATCTAAACGAATAGTAGAGTAGAATTTTAAGGCACGGCCACCAGTCGTTGTTTCTGGGTTGCCAAACATAACGCCCACTTTTTCACGCAATTGGTTAATAAAGATAATAACCGTTCTAGTTTTACTGATGGAGCTTGTTAATTTACGCAATGCTTTACTCATCAAACGCGCATGTACCCCAACGTGAGCATCTGTCATTTCACCATCAATCTCTACTTTAGGTGTTAAGGCCGCTACGGAGTCCACAACGATTAAGTCTACTGCACCAGAGCGAACCAATGCCTCTGTAATCTCCAAACCCTGTTCACCATTATCTGGTTGAGAAATCAACAAACTATTGATGTCTACACCTAATTTTTTCGCATACACTGGATCCAACGCATGTTCTGCATCGATGAAGGCAACAACCCCACCATTGCGTTGTGCTTCTGCTGCTGCATGTAAAGCCACTGTAGTTTTACCTGAAGACTCTGGACCATAGATTTCAATAATACGGCCACGTGGGAATCCACCTACACCGACTGCCAAGTCCAACGCCAATACACCTGTAGAGATGACTTCAATGTTCATTTTATCAGCTGCTTCGCCCATGCGCATGATTGCACCTTGTCCGAAATCTTTTTCAATTTGTTTTAAAGCCCCTTCTAAGGCTCTCATACGATCTTCTTGAGATCCGCTTTTCATATCAATTGCTGCTTCTTTTGCTTTATCCTTTGCCATTGTTCTACCTTTCTATTAATTCTTTATATATATATTGAATCGCTCGTTCCGCTACACTTTGACGGATACTAGTACGATTTCCTATAAATATTTCTTTATGTACAGTAATCCCTCGTGGTGTACCAATGCCGATATACACAAGTCCTACTGGTTTTTTCTGACTGCCACCACCTGGACCAGCTATTCCTGTGGTCGCAATGGCGTAGTCTGTACGTAATACACGAAATACACCTTCTACCATTTCCTTAGCTGTTTCTTCACTGACAGCACCATGTGTTGCTAATGTCTCCGATGATACGCCTAATACTTGTTCTTTCACTGCATTTGCATAAGAAATAATACCACCATAGTAATATCCACTACTACCACCTAAGTCAGTCAATGTTTTTCCTACTAAGCCGCCTGTACAAGATTCAGCAGTTCCTATAGTAATTCCTGCTTCTAACGCCACCTTATGAAAGTCTTCCAATACCGATGTATCTAAACTACGGATATCTTCCAATCGTTCTAATAGGATACTCTTCCATGGGCCTAGTATTTCCTGACAGTTTGCTTTTGACTCTCCTTTTGCAGTTAAACGAATTTCAATGTATCCTGATTTGATCAACAGTGCTATGGTTGGGTTCTGCTGGTTCTGAATTATGTCTTGCAATAGAGTCTCTAATTGCATTTCACGATACCCATACACAGCATAGCGCTCAG
Source organism: Veillonella sp. VA142 (assembly GCF_003992135.1). Classification (GTDB taxonomy): domain Bacteria; phylum Bacillota; class Negativicutes; order Veillonellales; family Veillonellaceae; genus F0422. Next base: position 10,002 of record NZ_RQVN01000008.1, read on the forward strand.
AATAGATAATTCCTTGCTTCCCAAAGCGTTGTTCTAGAAAAGGACTAACACTATCTGTAAACGTTCCTTGCAATTCTGAGGGAGGCCCTGGTAACAAAATATATACTGTGTTATCTTGTTCCACTACCACTGCTGGTGCCACACCTACTGGATTATGTAGTACCTTCGCTCCTTCTGGTAAATATCTATCTCGATCAGATTCGTAAGGTTTTACCCGTCCTTGTTTCTCATAAAAGGAATCTACCTCTCGACCTGCTTCTTCATGAAATACCAAAGGCAATCTCAAGGCATCTGCCAAAGATTTTCGAGTAATATCTCCTTGAGTAGCGCCTAAACCTCCAGAACTAATCACAATATCTGCTCGTTCTCCTGCTCTCTGAAAAACTTCTTTCATGCGTTCAGGATTGTCACCTACCGTCGTTTGGTATGACACAGAATAGCCTCGATTGTTTAGTTCTTCACTAAGCCATTTTACATTTGTATTCACAATATGTCCTAGTAATAATTCCGATCCTGTAGAGATTAATTCTACGATCATGCTATCACCATCCTATACAGTTTCCACTACCACATCATAGGCGAAACCTTGTGATACTTTTACAGTCACAATATCACCTTCAGAAAGTCCTGTTACATCTTCTACATACATGTTGCCATCTACATCTGGAGCCTGCATTTGTAAACGTCCTCGTGCCAAAAACTTACCTGGCTCTACTTCATCGATAGATTCTATCATACCTTGATGAACTGTTCCCTCTAAATCTCGGTTATGTTCCTCTGAGACTTGTGCTTGAATAACCATCAATGTATGGTATCGTTCTTCTTTCACTTCCTCTGGGATCTGCTCCTCCATCATGCCCGCTGGTGTACCATCCTCTTGGGAATAGGTAAATACGCCCATGTGGTCAAATCGGATATCTTTTACAAAATCTGCCAATTCTTGAAACTGTTCTTCCGTTTCTCCAGGGAACCCTACAATAAGGGAGGTACGAAGCGTAATATGCTCACTACGATCGCGAATTTTATGTAACAAGGCTTCAATATTTTCCCTCGTATCTTTACGATTCATACGTTGTAATACAGTATTGTTAATATGCTGTAGTGGCATATCAATATACTTACACACCTTTGGCTCCGTCATGATTGTTTCTAACAATTCATCAGAGAAGTGTTTTGGATACAAATACAACATACGAATCCATTCGATGCCTTCAATTTTTGCCAATCGTTTCAACAACTCTGAAATCAACGGCGTACCATTGTTCAAATCTGCCCCATAGTACGTAGTATCTTGTGCAATCAACACCACTTCTTTCACGCCTGCTTCTGCTAGCTGTTGCACTTCTCGTTCAATAGACTCTATAGAGCGACTGCGATAGGCCCCACGCACCTTAGGAATGATACAGAAAGTACAGCCATTATTACATCCTTCAGAAATCTTTACATATGCACTGTAATCTGGTGTTGTCATCATCCGTGGCATACCTTCATCATACATATTTGTCATACTATCCATGATGCAGATACGTTGTCCTTGTTGAATGGCTTCCACAGCTTCCATAATACGATTCCAAGATCCTGTACCAATAAGTGCATCAATTTCTGGAATTTCCGTAAATAATTCTTCTTGGTATTGCTGACTTAAACAGCCTGCTACAATAAGCCCTTTACAGTCCCCATATTGTTTATATTGACCAGCCTCTAATATGGTATTAATCGATTCTTCTTTTGCTTTCTCGATAAACGTGCAGGTATTAATAATGATGATTTCTGCTGTTTCTAACTTTTCTGTGATTTCATATCCATTATCTTGTAAAGCTCCTAGCATCACCTCTGTATCCACCAAATTCTTGGCGCAACCTAAACTAATATAACCTAACAACTTACTCATGGTGTATCCTTTCTAAAACGCACTTGTCGTATCCATTCTTGTAATATTTTATCTTGCTCTTCTTTTACAATCCCTACATTCCATAAAAAAAGGTGATTACCTTGTCGATCTTTTTGAGACTTCACCGTTTCTATAGTTGGCAAATAGTATGTATCCTCTATTTTTAATACGGCTTGTACTCGCTCTGAAAGTAGCCAACTTACAAAAGCCTCACTTTCACCGACATTACTAGACCCTTTCAAAATCCCTACGCCCATCATATCATACGGAGTCCCCTCCCTAGGATATAGAATGGTCACTGGATATTTATGAACCTCATACAATTTAGCATCCGAATAATGTCCTACACTAACCTGCACATCTCCAATCGCCGACATTCGTACAGCGGAAGGCAACGCTTTTGCATGTTGCACAATACGAGGTCTCAAACTATCAAAATAGGAGATAGCACCATCTAAACCATAGATAGCCCCAAAGGTATTCAATAAGGTAATCGACGCTTCATCAGCTACAAAATCGGTCATCGTTACACGCCAAGGTCCAGTGTAGGCCAAGGAAAACCATGTGTTCACATATTTACCTTGATGGCTGTAGAAATCATTGTGTAATGCAAATACATAGGGATCATACCATATTCCTATCCATTGCTCATCAGGCCCATGGAAAGCTGTATCGACCTTACTGGTCAAAGAAACTGGTAATCTACGAAAGGCCCCATGCTCAACCCCTTCACCGAGGTTTAATTTTGTAGAAATCACAATATCTCCTTGCTGTTCTCCCTCTGGCAAGGCTAAGCGAATACCCATTTGGTTTGGTGGTATAGGAATCACATGAACTTTCACTTGGGCTTCTTTTTCATAGGCTTGTCCAATAGCCGTCATAAGTTCAGGATTTCCATCCGTGTAAATAATAATTTCTGCTCTCGTAGGAATTACTAATCGATCAGCTTGATCTTGTTTCAAGTCATTGATCCACTGACCTAAGCTAAACATGCCTACGACAAGCAATATATACACCATGAGTAATCGTAACCGTTTCATAGATTCACCTCCTTTACCTATTAGAGATATCTAATCAAAACTCCTTTTTTTCATTCCTTTATTTTTTCGATATTCTATACCAATTTTAGAACCACCATTTGCACGTTGTCCCCCTTGTATAGGTTCTTGTCTTCTACCTACTGGTTTTACTCCACCTTTAGCTGAAGATTTACCGCCATTAGGCTTCGGCGTGTTTCGTTTTATATTGCGTGGTGGAATCAAGCATAAGGGTCCAAACCCGATTAAATCTCTACGATCCGCTTTGATTAAGGCTTCTTTGACTAAGTCGTAATTTTCTTCTCGTTTATATTGCATCAAAGCCCGTTGCATAGCCTTATCTCTGCCTTTTTTAGCTACATATACAGGCTCACCTGTGAGCGGATTGAGTCCCGTATAATACATAGCAGTCGATAAGCTTCCTGGGGTAGGTATAAAATCTTGTACCTGTTCTGGAGTCATATTTTGATCTCTCAAAAACTCTGCTAATTCAATAGCATCTTCTAATGTACAACCTGGATGCGAACTCATAAAGTAAGGTACCAAAAATTGTTGTTTACCTAATTTACGATTTGCCTCATCAAACCAAGATTTAAACTTTAAGAAGTAACTTTTATTGGCTTTCCCCATGATGGTTGTTACATGTTCAGACACATGTTCAGGGGCCACCTTTAATTGACCACTCACATGATATTCACACAACTCTCGAACAAAGTCTTTATTATCATCATCTAATACATAGTCATACCGCAATCCAGATCGAACAAATACTTTTTTCACACCTTTTACATTACGCACTTTTCGCAAAATATTCACATAGTCATCATGATTTGTGTTTAACTGAGGACATGCTTTAGGCGCAGCACATGTTTTCCCCTTACAGGCACCGACTTTCAACTGTTTTTCACAGGCTACATGGCGAAAGTTTGCCGTAGGACCACCTACATCGTGAATATATCCTTTAAATCCATCCATGGTAGTCATACGGTGGGCCTCGTCTAAGATCGACTGATGGCTGCGATTTTGAATAATCCGTCCTTGATGACTTGTGATAGCGCAAAAGGAACAACTACCAAAACAGCCTCGATGACTGGTAATACTAAACTGCACTTCCGCTAAAGCAGGTACCCCACCAGCCGCATCATACATAGGGTGCCATTTTCTCGTATAGGGCAAGCTATAAACATGGTCCATTTCTTCCTGTGTTAATGGTAAGGCTGGACTATTCTGTACAATATATCGATTGCCATGCCCTTGAGCCACTGTTTTTCCATAATATGGATCTTGCTCATCAAATTGTATTTTAAAAGCTTTGGCAAAGACTTCTTTATCAGCAGCTATAGCTTCATAAGATGGACATTCAATAGCATTCTCTGGTACAGAGTTGGTAATGTAACAAATTCCTTTGATAACAGGTAATCGGTCTTGTAATTGATTTTTATCTATAGCCTCTGCAATTTCACGAATTTGCTTTTCCCCCATACCATAGATGAGGACATCTGCTTTACTATCCAGCAAAATAGATCGGCGCACCGTATCTGACCAATAGTCATAATGAGCAAATCTTCGCAAGCTAGCTTCAATGCCACCGATGATAACAGGTACCCCTTTAAAAGCCTCTCGCATACGATTGGCATACACCACAGTGGCTCGGTCTGGGCGACGTCCAGATTCACCACCTGGAGAATACCCATCTATACGGCGATATTTCTTGGCTGCTGTAAATTTATTCAGCATACTATCTAGATTACCTGCTGTCACTAAGGATGCTAACCTAGGTTTTCCCAAGACCTTAAAGGCATTCACATCATTCCAATCTGGTTGGGCTATGATACCGACTCGGTATCCATAGGACTCTAATAATCTACCAATCACAGTAGGCGCAAAAGAAGGATGGTCCACATAGGCATCTCCACTAATAATAACAAAGTCAAGCTCTACCCACCCTCGTTCGTCCATTTCTGCTTTTGTAGTAATTAAATATTGTTCTTTCATAGTATTCCTTATACTGTATTACACGAAAAATAGCCAACCTAAAAACAGAATGATGAGTAGCAAAATACCACCTACTACAAATCGTTCTATCATCATTGTTTTTTGTCGTTTTGCCTTGCGACTTTCATAGGTTAGCCGTTGTTTCGGAGCCTCAATCAATTCCTGCTCTCGGAAAGCATCATTCTTATCTGGTTCTTTTGATACCACTCTACGTTTTGGTATTGTCAAGGATTCTCCCATTTTATTTTTGAAGGTGTCCACCAATCGCCGGCTATCTAAGCCCAATAATTCACTATAATTTTTGATGAACCCTTTGATGTACACGTTTCCTGGAATACGATTAAATTCATCATGCTCCAAGGCATGCAGGTAAGCTACTTTTATATGTAATACATCTCGTACTTGTTCTAATGTTAAACCGCGCCGTTGACGCTCGCGTTTAAGTTCTTCGCCAATCGATGCCATAGAACCTCCTATACATATAGGTGCCATTTACATAACGCAAATGGCACACTACTCTAATCTACTGTAAAATTTGGGAAGTACAATTCTCGAATTTGATCTTCTCCCATTAAAATATCTCGACCTTTACTGCTATTCGTAGGAGGTCCAATAATTTTCATATCTTGCATAGTATCGATTAAACGACCGGCTCTAGAAAACCCTACTCGTAATCTACGTTGCAAAATTGAGGCCGATGCACTGCGTTGCTCCAGTACAATTTGTACCGCTCGTTCCAACAGTTCATCCTGTTCCTCATCATTACTTATCGTATCTGAACTTTCCGCTCCTTTATCCGTTTCAGCCATCATCACTTCATCGTATTCTGGCTGACCTTGTCCTTTTACAAACGCAATCAATTCTTCCACTTCTTCATCAGAGATGAAAGCTCCTTGAATACGAATTGGTTTATTCGCTCCAATTGGATTGAATAACATATCACCACGTCCTAAAAGGCGTTCCGCTCCTGCTTGATCAAGAATAGTACGAGAATCAATTTGTGTAGCCACTGTGAACGCAATACGACTCGGCACATTCGCTTTAATTTTGCCTGTAATTACATCCACTGATGGACGTTGCGTTGCCAACACCATATGAATCCCTGCTGCACGTGCTTTTGCCGCCAAACGATCAATAGACTCTTCCACATCTGGATTAGTCATCATCAAATCAGCTAACTCATCGATAATAATCAAAATGAGGGGCATAGATTTGGTCGGGTTTTGCTTATTATAGCTAGCCACATTCCGCACGCCCGCTGTAGCTAATGTCATATAGCGAGCATCCATTTCACGAACTGCCCACCGTAATACGGCAGCCGCCTTATTCATATCCGTTACCACAGGTAACATCAAATGAGGAATACCATTATACACAGATAACTCTACCATTTTAGGGTCTACTAAAATCAATTTCACTTCATCTGGCTTACGGCTAAATAAAATACTAGAAATCAATGTATTCACACAAACTGATTTACCAGAACCCGTAGAACCTGCCACCAATAAGTGAGGCATTTTAGCTAAATCCGTTATGACTGGCATGTCTGCAATGTCTTTACCAAGTCCTACCGGAATACCACCACTAGCTTGCTGAAACTCTTCACAATCTAACACATCTCGTAAATGAACAGCGGATACATTTTTATTAGGGATTTCAATGCCTACTGCAGATTTTCCTGGTATAGGCGCTTCCATACGAATATCAACGGCTGCCAAGCTCATTTTCAAATCATCCTGTAAGCCCATAATACGACTTACTTTTGTACCTTTCGCCGGTTCTAATTCATAACGTGTTACCGTTGGTCCTTGTGTAGCATTCACTACTTTTGCTGTAATACCAAAATTATCCAATGTTTCTTCTAACAAGACTGCATTATGCGCCACTTCTTCACTAGTAACAGGGTTCGATTTTCCCTGTGAAAGCATCGTCAACGGTGGATATTGGTAAGGTTTTTCTATCGTTCTAGGGCGAGCCACACCATCCGTATTCACAGCTACTGCCGCCGTATCTTCTTTCGTAGTTTCAATAGTAGGCACTTCTACTAAAGGTTCTACATAGTTAGTAGTTTGTAAAAATGATGGGGGAGTTATTGGATCTAGTTTAGTAGATCCCTCTGTCAAATAGGATTCTTCATCTACATCTGTAGAATAAATATCTCCTGATGCATCGTGCAATGGCGTATCCTCTATAGACTCTTCTTCACAATCTACCATTGGAGAGGACTCTACTGATTCTACTTCAGATTTACTAGTCACCACTTCATCTTCATGAAGTTGAGGTTCAGGAATATACTCTTTTTCATCCTCGTATTCATCAACAACCGATGGTACTAGTATTACGTCCTCACTAGGCTCTATTACTTCTGATTGTGGTATAGACTCTGTAGTATCTACACTAGGTTCCGATACTTCTACCGCCGTGGCGTTATCCAGTGCGTCCTGAGTTTCCATAGCCGTATCTAGTTCCAATTCTATTTCATCAGATGGTTCTTCTCCTTTAGGATACCTCGTATCCTTTTCACGATCATACGCTTTACGACGCTCTTCCCGCCATTCCTCTTGCCATTCATGCACTTGTTCACGGATGGCACTAGCTGTTTCTGTTGCTTTTTCTTGTGCTATTTCAAGGCCCACACTCGCCTTATCCTTTGCTTTATGTAATCCTTCTCGTAGCGATAATTTTGTAATTCCTAATATACAGGCAAGGCCTATGATCGCAGATAGTAAAATACCTCCGATATCTCCTACTAAATTTCTGAACAGAGCCCCTAATAGACCACCAACTACGCCACCATTTTCAGCCACTGTAGTAGTACTTAACTCGTCGCCACTATTTACCTTCCACAATACCAATTGTACTAATACAACAAATAGCAATCCTGTATATAACAGCCCTTTTCTTGTAATTACTGCTAATGAACCTTTATATAGCCAACACCAACCATTATAGAGGACCCATAGTGCTACAACCCATCCACCTAGGCCAAAACCATAGGAAAAAATGCCACTAATGATACTACCCCATGTTCCAGTTTCTACTCCAGCCATACCTATTAGAGCTAGTATGGCAAATCCCATAAGAACAAGACCTTTAATCTCGTTCCGAATACCTTTCGTCTGTATCTTGGCGTTTTTCGTCTTATCGGTTTTACCTTCCTTTAGGGAAGTAGAGCGTTTCGATTGTGTCTTTCGTCCTCCTCGTGAGGACTTATCTTTCTTTTCCTCTGCCATCGTCAACTCCAAAATTCCATTTCTATCATATATCTTAGCACTTTATTATACCATTTCCACCTTTGAAAGTATATCGAATATCCTCAAAAACAATACTGTTCTCCCAATGGTACTCCTCATCGTTTACGGTCTTCCCAGTCTTTCACAAGTTCACGTTCACGGCCACGTTCCAAAGGAGTATAAAATTGCTCATCTATCAATGCATCTGGCAAATATTGTTGCTCCACATAGCCATTTGGATAGTCCTGTGCATAGCGATATCCAACACCATGACCTAATTGTTTGGCCCCTCCATAATGAGCATCTCGTAAATGTTTCGGCACCTCACCTTGCTCCTTATGGCGCACCGCAAGGATAGCTGCATCAATCCCTACATAGGCACTATTACTCTTAGGTGCCAAGGCTACATATAAAGCCGCTTCAGATAATATAATGCGTGCCTCTGGTAGTCCTACCATATGAGCCGCTTGCGCCGCTGCATTAGCCACAACCAAGGCCTGTGGATCCGCCAGTCCTACATCTTCTGCCGCACAAATGACGATACGTCGTGCAATAAATACAGGATCCTCTCCTGCCTCAATCATCCGTGCTAAATAGTATAGCACCGCATCTGGATCAGAGCCGCGCATACTTTTAATGAACGCAGAAATTACATCATAGTGATTATTCCCCTTCTTATCATATCGATACACTCGTCGGCCCAATACTTTTTCTACAATTTCTATAGTAATTTCTCCACCGGTTCGAACCATAGCGCCTACTTGCTCTAAAATATTCAGAGCCATCCGAGCATCTCCATCTACAAAACGCCCTATATCCTCTAATAGATCGTCGGTCACAATCAGCGCTTTCTTACCTAGACCATAGTCTTCATCTGTTAAGGCACGACGTAAGATAGCCACTAATGCCTTTGCATTTAATCGTTCTAAGGTGAGTAAGCGTAATCGAGATAAAAGAGGTCGATTCACTTCAAAGAAAGGATTCTCTGTAGTGGCACCAATTAAAATAATTTGACCACTTTCCACAGAAGGTAACAATACATCTTGTTGGCTTTTATTGAAGCGATGAATTTCATCTAAAAATAAAATGGTCCGTTGTTGCAAAGAACTACGAATGCGTATCGCTTCCTCGATAGTACTACGAAGTTCACCAATACCTACATTCGTTGCATTGAGCATGACAAACCGACTACTAGTTAACTCAGAAATAATTTTAGCCAATGTAGTCTTTCCAGTCCCCGACGGTCCATATAGCAATAAAGAAGGGACCTTATCTTCTTCAATCATGGAGCGAAGAAATGTACCAGGCCCTACTACTTGTTCTTGTCCAAAGAAATGGTCCAAGGAACGTGGTCGCATACGAACCGCCAAGGGTTCAAATGGGTCTACTGGCTCCATATTCTCAAACAAATTCATTCTTACACCCCCTATATCTACCATCGTCCATTGACAACTACTCCCGTGCATGCAGTAGTTCAAACATATATACTTATACATAGTTAATGCCCAGACTTCCTTCTTGGTACGCTTACCGAGCAATCCCTGTATACTTTACAAGATCAAGCTAAGCCACAAACTTGTAGAAGCCTAACTTTACGACAAATACTATCTGTACTTTATTATACATGCATCTAGTTATATAGTCTATATGTTCTTATTAATGCAAAAAAAATAAACCACCCTTAGGCGGTTACATAAAGCCCCACTATGCCGTATCCATACCGTGTTTTGATCCTGCAAAGGCAGGTGGGTTTCCTCCTTGTAAGATTACAGTCCTCGTAGAGGCAGAGCGCCCTTACAAGAGTAAGAATCCCTAAGTTAAAATGTTGGCTCAAAACTGCGATATAACACGCACATAGCAGGAATTTCTTTACCCATAGTATAGCAGAAAGGAACGGTCATTTCAAGAAGAAATACACCGTTCCTTTCCTTAAACGTATATCAATTTTCTATTGGACAAATTCGATTATACTAATTTTTCTTTTGTCACATCTGTTTTGATATGTAATTCACGCAATTGTTTTGGCGCTACTTCAGATGGAGCTTGGCTCATCAAGTCGGACGCACTTTGTGTTTTAGGGAATGCAATTACGTCACGGATAGATTGACGTTTCGCCATCAACATAACAAGACGATCTAGCCCGAACGCACAACCACCATGTGGAGGGGCACCGTATTCGAAGGCATCTAACATAAAGCCGAATTTAGAACGACTTTCTTCTGTGCTTAAGCCGATGGCATTGAATACTTTTTCTTGTACATCAGATTGATAAATACGGATGGAACCACCACCGATTTCCACGCCGTTCAATACCATGTCGTAAGCGATGGCTTTTACAGCACCTGGATCAGTAGCTAATAAGTCCATATCTTCTTCACGTGGAGATGTGAATGGATGATGCATTGCGACAAAGCGTTTATCTTCTTCGTCGTATTCAAACATAGGGAAATCAGTTACCCACAAGAAGGCCAATTTGTTTTCATCGATTAATCCACGGCGTTTACCCATTTCAAGACGTAACTCGCCAAGCGCTTTTGCAACTACAGCTGGTTTATCCGCAATCATCAATACTAAATCACCAGGTTCTGCATGCATAGTTGCACCGATATTACGCACTGTGTCTTCACCTAAGAATTTCATGATTTGAGATTTGATTGTTCCATCTTCATTAAAGCAAGCCCAAGCCAAACCTTTGGCACCATAGATACCTACAAAGTTTGTCAAATCATCTAATTCACGGCGTGGAATACCTGCGTAACCTTTTACGACGATACCTTTTACTTGACCACCATTATCGATAACGGAACGGAATACTTTAAATTCTGTATCTTTCACGCAATCAGTTACATCTGTGAAAGTCATATCAAAACGGATATCTGGTTTGTCAGAACCGTATAAGTTCATTGCATCATCCCAAGTCATACGAGGCATTGGCAATGGAATTTCTACATCTTGTGCCGCTTTGAACACATGGGCAATCATTTGCTCTTGCATGTTCAAGATTTGTTCTTGGTTCATGAAGCTCATTTCGATATCCAATTGTGTAAATTCAGGTTGACGGTCTGCACGTAAATCTTCATCACGGAAACAACGAACGATTTGGAAATATCTTTCATAGCCAGCAACCATTAAAATTTGTTTGAAAATTTGTGGAGATTGTGGCAATGCATAGAAGGTACCAGGATTTACACGAGATGGAACTAAATAGTCACGAGCCCCTTCTGGTGTACTTTTTGTTAACATTGGTGTTTCAATTTCTAAGAAACCATTGTTGTCAAAGAAGTCGCGCATTGCTTTTGTCACTTTATGACGCAAGATTAAATTGGCTTGCATTTCTGGACGACGAAGGTCTAAATAGCGATATTTTAAACGAATATTTTCATCTACATCGATATTGTCTTGAATATAGAATGGAGGTGTTTTCGCTGCATTCAATACACGTAACTCTTCACAGTACATTTCATATTTACCAGTTGGTAAGTTAGGATTCACAGCTGCTGCATCACGTTCTGTAATCGTACCGCGTACGCACAATACATATTCATTACGCACATCTTCCGCTTTATGGAAGGACTCCATATTGTGATCAGGAGATGCCACAATTTGTACAACCCCAGAGCGGTCACGTAAATCAATAAAAATCAATCCACCATGGTCACGACGGCGCTCTACCCAACCGCAAAGAACCACTTCTGTTCCTACTTGTTCTGCACCGACAGTCCCACAATGATGAGTACGGTGTAAACCTTTCATAGTTTCCATTCTAATTTCCTTTCACTAACTCAGTTATACGGTTTGCAATCTCAGCTAAGGACACAGTTTCTTGTTCAGATGTATCCATATATTTTAAGATGACCTTACCTTCAGCTAATTCATTATCACCAATTATAATAACATATTTTGCATTAATTTTGTTAGCATACTTCATTTGGCTCTTCATAGATTTACCAGAACCTTCCATTTCTGCCTTCACATAGGCATTGCGCAAGGTATTCGTAATTCTGAAAGCCTCTTTTTGTGCCATTTCGCCTAAAGCTACTACAAAGACAGAATCTTCTTGTTCTTGTTCTGGCAGCAAACCTTGTTTTTCCAATGCCAATAACAAGCGCTCCATGCCCATGGCAAAACCTACAGCAGGTGTATGTGGTCCATCTAACTCTTCTACAAGACCATCATAACGACCACCACCAGCTACAGCACTTTGAGATCCCAATGGAGTGTACTGCACTTCAAAAGCAGTTTTCGTGTAATAGTCTAAGCCACGAACCAAGCGTGGATTTAAGGTGAATTTCTCCCCAGCTGCTGTTAAATACTCTTTTACATGATGGAAATGATCTTGACACTCTTCACATAAATTTTCACTTAACTCTGGAACACCAACTGCTAATTGTTGGCATTTTTCTTCTTTACAGTCAAGAATACGCAATGGATTCTTGTACAAACGACTTTGACAAAGTTCGCACAACTCTTCTTTTTTAGGTTCAAAGAAAGCAATTAACTTTTCTCTGTAAGCAGGTCGACAAGTTGGACAACCTACAGAGTTTACTTCTACATTTAAATCTTTTAAACCTAAGTCACGCAATAATTGTAACACTAAGGAGATACATTCTGCATCAGCACTTGGTGCTTGTGTGCCCAGTAATTCTACCCCAAATTGGTGAAATTGACGATAACGACCGGCTTGCGGTTTATCGTGGCGGAACATAGGTCCAATGTAGAACCATTTTGTAATTGATTCTTGACCATAAATTTTATTTTCTAAATACGCACGCACCGCAGAAGCAGTTCCTTCTGGACGCAATGTGTAGGATTGATCTTTTTTATCCCCTGTAGGGAAGGAATACATTTCTTTTTGCACGATATCTGTAGTTTCCCCAATACCGCGTAAAAATAAGCCCGTTTCTTCAAACATAGGCGTACGAACTTCTTCAAATCCATAGGTCTTACATAATCGACGAATGGTATTTTCAATATAGTACCAATTTCCAAGAACACTTGGTAATAAATCCTGTGTCCCTCTTGGTTTTTGAATAGCCACTAGCTGTCCCTCCAATGTTCATTACTTAGTAAAGTACGTTTCTCTAATAGTCGTTGTATATCTTGAATATACGTATCTACGTCTTTCGGCATGTATTGTTTTTGTTGTCTAAAATCAGTGCCACCAATCCATTTAGACACACTACCTGGTCCTATGGAAAGTATGGACTGACGTTCTTCTATCATTTGTATATTATAGATACTTTCATAATTTGGCAAGGTGTAGCCAATGTTCTCCATTTGCCCCACCATGTATTGTTGACGATACATATAATACGGCACATAGCCTAATTGCAACAACGCTTCATGGGTTTCATCTAACATGGTTTGCACCACATCCTCAGAAGGGATTTCATTGGCAAAGCGACTCCCATATAATGGACTTCCCTTTTTCAACGCCAAGGTATGAATCGTCACATTATGAGGACGTAATTGTTCTATGTATCGCACATTCTCATCCATATCCCCCAGGGTCTGACGTGGTAAACCTGCAATAAAATCCATATTGATAGAGCAATTTGTATGGCTCGCCACATAGTCATACATAGATAGAAACTCTGCTACGCTATGTCCACGACCAATGATGCGCAACAACTTATCTTGCATCGTTTGGGGATTCAAGCTAATCCTAGTCACGCCGGCATCTACAATAGATTGAACCTTGTTAGCATTCAATGAATCAGGACGACCTGCTTCTACGGTAAATTCATGACCTTTCGAAATGAGTCCTCCTAAGGCTTGCAGGATACTATAAAAGTCTTCGTTACTTAAACTTGTAGGGGTTCCGCCACCCATGTATAACGATTGCACCTTTAAACCATGTGTCTTAACAAGTCTTTTCATGTGTTTTATATCACAATGATAGACATCCACAAAGTTCTGTACCTTTTCATAGTTCTGAATCAGTCCATAGGGAAAAGAGCAATAAGTACAATGGGTTTCACAAAAAGGAATGCCACTATACAAACTAATCTCCTTAGGAAATTGTTGCACATGTACCACATAAGGACGCTCCAACACTGCCACTTGCTCTAATAGTTTCCACTTCACATGGCTAATACTATGAGTACGTTTCAGTTCTTGCCGAACTTGCTCTAAATCTCCTAAGGAGTCCCATAATTTATGGGTCAACTTAGTAGGACGTACGCCTACTAAGGTGCCCCATAAACTAGTCTTCACACCCAATATACGTCTAAGCTCTGATAAGACTTCTCGGCCTATCACTTTTCGACCCTCTACCGTATCTATTCCTGAAAGAGACCATATATGGACATAATCAGAATATAATTCTGACGAAGCCTGTACACTAGTCTCTAACAGTTCATTTTGTATGGAATTATGGCAAAATAGCTTGACTGCAATACGCCTATCATCATAGTCTACTACTGCTTCAGCATCTAGCTCTCTAGAAGCCCCTAGGTTCATCATTACAATTTCACTTTGCTTAGATTCCCTATAGCTAGCTTCCTGTTCACTTATTAGAGGTGACTCTGTTTCGTCGTACGACACATGGATAATAAAGTCTGGATTTTCTTTCGATGAAAATAATCCCACTGCACCACATTGGTGAGCTATAACAGAACCTAACTCCTTAGGCCCGTCATACCAGTACGTATTATGCATGTTCTTTTTCAGCTTCTAAGGCCTTTGCCGCTTCATAGCAATCGCCACAGAAACCATATACTTTTAATTGATGATCCGTTGTGTGGAAATTTAATTTTTTAGCAATAATAGATTCTAATGTTTCCAACATATCGTCTTCAAACTCTTTCACACAACCACATTTTACACAAATCAAATGATGGTGAAAGTGAGATAATTCATCGCTATTCAATTCATAGCGATTGCGGCCATCACCAAAATCTAAACGTTTCACCAAATCTAACTCAGTAAATAAATCTAGTGTACGATAAATAGTAGCTAATCCGATATCCGGATTGTTCTTTTTCACTAAAATATATACATCTTCTGCACTTAAATGTTTCTCTTCTGCTTCAATGAACGTTTGTAAAATAATTTGACGTTGTGTAGTCAATTTGTATTTTTTATCTTTAATACGTTCTTTTAATTTTTCCATTGTTGTTTGAACTTCTGTTGCTTTATCCATGATGTTCCTCTTTCTGTAATACATAATATCTATTAAAATACCATAAGCGTTTCGCTATAATTTGTGCAATAGCTGTCAATGGTACGGCTGTCATCATTCCGATTATACCGAAGAAATAGCCACCCACAAAAATGGTAGTAATAATAACTAATGGGGGAAGATTAATAACATGTCCCATAATCTTGGGCATGATAATTTGTCCATCTAGTAGTTGTAAAACACCATAGGTAATGGCAACTTTTACCGCTAGAGGACCGCTGATAACAGCTGCTAAAATAATGGCTGGTGCTGCACTAATGAATGGCCCAATAATGGGAATCCATTCTGCAATACCCGCTAACACAGCCAAGACAAGGGGATACGGTAAATCGTAATAATAGCATACGATAAAGGTAAGGCAAAACATATTACTAGCTAGTAATAATTGGCCTCGTAAATATCCACCTAATGTGCGGAGAATATCATTAACTACCTCTTCTAAATGAGCTGATGTAGGACTGGAAAAAATATGTAATACCGCCTGTTTAATAGTACGCCCATCTTTCAGTAAATAGAATGTTAAAATCGGCACTAATAATAATTGTAATAAGGTACTAGCAAAAGACACGATAGCAAGTACGCCTCGTTGCGCTAAATCTACACCATAATTGCCAATTTTTATCAATGTAGTATTGATAATACCTTCGAATTGATGTGGTATAATACTTTCCCCATCTATACCTTGTAATCCTGTTACCACTGACACAAATTGGTCTAATACATATGGTAAATTGATTAATAATTTAGTTAATTCTCCAATCACTGGTAGCATTACATACCGTACCAACAATGTAGAAATTAACGCTACCAGGATAAATGACGGAATGATAGCCATCCATCGCGGACATTGTTTCCAATACCGTTGCGCGTAGATTTGAGTCATATTGACTAATGGCCACAACAGCAAGGTTAATATAACCGCAATAATCAAGGGAATGACCACTGGCAAGGCAATTAACAAACCAATACTAGCTAAGACCAGTAAAATGCAACGTAACCAATACTGTATGGATTTATTTCCCATCCTATCACCTACCGTACAAATGGATTAGATTGCTTTTCGTCGCCAATGGTAGTTTGTCCGCCATGACCTGGATAAACCTTTGTATCATCTGGTAACGTATAAAGTTTTTCTTTAATCCCTTTACTCAACTGTTCAAAATCACCATTTGGAAAATCTGTTCTACCCACTGATCCTTGGAATAAGGTATCACCGGCTAACAAGGTTCCTTCTGTATAATAGCACACACCACCTGGCGTATGCCCCGGTGTTTCTATCACAGTAAACGTCGTATCGCCTAACGAAATGGTGTCTCCTTCTTTCACATAGCGTACATCATCTACTTTCACAGTAATGGATCGGCCAGAGTAGGCACTCAAATTCACTTCTGGATTCGTCAGATATTCCGCATCGCCTTTGTGAATATACACTGGCACATGGTATGCATCCACCAACATTTTTACCGCCCCAATATGATCACTGTGACCATGAGTTAATAAAATTCCTTGCACGTTAAATTCATGACTATCTAGAATTTCTTTTAATTTTTCTCCTTCGTCACCTGGATCTATGACTAAACAAGTATTGTCCACTTCATTATGCGCAATGTAACAATTCGTTCCATATGACCCTAAAGGCATGTAATATAACTTCATCTGTTAACTCCATCAAAATTCTTTACTACTATCCAATAGAATCGTCACAGGCCCATCATTAACCAACGACACTTGCATATGAGCTTGAAATTGACCTGTACTTACAGTTAGACCTTTTTCTTTGAAAGCCTCTACTAATTCCAGATATAATCGCTCTGCCATCTCTGGCGGTGCTGCTTTCATAAAGTTCGGTCGACGACCTTTCCGAGCATCTCCATAAAGAGTAAATTGTGAGACCACGCACACCTCACCACCTACGTCTAATACGGATAAGTTCATTTTATCCTGGTCATCTTCAAAAATACGTAGATGACTGGTTTTTTCACAAATGTACTGTACATCCTCTGTTGTATCTGTATCTGTTACACCTAATAGTACTAGAAGTCCTAACTTCGTACTACCGATGACGGATTCATCTACGGTCACCGAAGAAGAACTCACTCGTTGCACAACGGCTCTCATGATTTTCCTCCTCGATGTACTGAATATACATCCTTCACTCGTCTCAATTTAGTCATAACAAAGTCAAGCTGTGACAAATCTTTAATATCTAACATTAAATGGATAGTAACATTTTTTGTCTCATCTGTTTTTGCATTAATATTAGAAATATTAATCTTCATTTCTGATAAGGCTGCCATTACTTCCATTAACAAACCGCTACGATCGTATGCATGAACAGAGACGCTCACTTGGAATTGATCCTGTGTAGCTCCTTCCCAATCCACCTCAATCATACGGTTCAAGTCATCTGGGGTGTGCCCAATATTGGTACAATCTGCACGGTGCACAGAAACACCACGACCTCTCGTAATATAACCAATAATATCGTCGCCTGGAACAGGGTTGCAGCAACGGGCCATGCGCACCATGACACCGGCTTCTCCCTTTACAAGGACCCCACTACTACTTTTCTTGGATTTCCCTTGATGCACTTTAAGGCGGTCAATAACAGCCATCGTATTTTTTCGCTGTTCTTCCTTAGCTACTTCTTGCTTATGAATATCAACCAATCTTAGCAACACAGTATTTACTGAAAGTCCACCAAATCCGACGGCAGAATACAATTCAGCTTCACCGCCAGCGTTCAAGGATTTTCCAATCTTTTCTAGGCGGCCACTTTTCGTTAACTCTTTCCAATCATATCCCAATCGCTTCGCTTCTTTTTCTAGCAGCTCACGACCTTTGACGATATTTTCTTCTTTATTTTCTCGCTTAAACCAATTTCTAATCTTAGTCTTACTTTCCGTAGACCCTACGATATTTAACCAGTCTAGCCGCGGTTTCCCATTTTTAGAGGTAACGATTTCAACGATATCCCCATTTTGCAATTCATAATCTAAAGGAACAATCTTGCCATTAATCTTCGCCCCTACACACTTATTACCCACATCAGTATGAACACGGTAGGCAAAATCAAGTGGTACCGTTCCTTTTGGCAACTTCATAACGTCACCTTTAGGGGTAAAAACGAAGACTTCTCCTGTAAAGACATCAAGTTTTAAGGCATTCAACAGCTCTTTAGGGTCACTTCCATCTTGCCATTCTAACACTCGACGGATCCAGCCTACCTTTGCATCAAAATCAGCTTCTGCTTTGCCTTTATTCCCCTCTTTATATCGCCAATGGGCGGCTACACCATACTCAGATACACGATGCATATCCCAGGTACGAATTTGAATTTCTACCGGCTGACCTTTTGTGCCGATGACGGTGGTGTGCAAGGATTGATACATATTTGACTTAGGCATGGCAATATAATCTTTAAAGCGATACGGTAATGGCTTCCACAAACTATGCACTGTACCTAGCACGGCATAACAATCTGGAATCGTATCTACAATGACACGCACTGCATATAAATCGTAAATCTGAGATAAATCACGATTATCTTTTTTCATCTTCTTATAAATACTATAAAAATGCTTTGGCCGTCCCTTCACATCCGCCGTAATATGAGCGTGTTCCAAGGCATCTTTCAAAATATTCATAGTATCATTTACGATATCTTCGCGGGCTTGTCGTTTTTCACTCATCTGTTGCACTAGGTCATAATATTTTTCTGGTTCTAAATAGCGGAACGATAAATCTTCTAGTTCCCATTTAATATTAAAAATCCCTAAGCGATGTGCCAATGGTGCGAAAATTTCTAGTGTTTCTTGGGCAATACGCTGCTGTTTATCTGGCCTCATATGTTTCAAGGTGCGCATATTATGTAAGCGGTCCCCTAACTTAATGACCACTACCCGCACATCTTTTGCCATGGCTAAAATCATCTTACGATAATTTTCAATTTGTTGTTCTTCTTTTGTTTGATATTGAAATTGATTCAGTTTTGTAACACCATCTACTAAAAACGCTACTTCTGGCCCAAATTGATTTTCAATTTCTTCTAAGCTAATCTCTGTATCTTCCACTACATCATGTAATAAAGCAGATACTAAGGTTGACCGGTCAATTTGTAGTTCACTCAAGATGGTTGCAACCCCTAAAGGATGCAAGATATACGGTTCTCCAGAAGCCCTTTTTTGAGGTGCATGAGCTTTATCAGCTAAGGCAAAAGCTCGTTCTATCACTGTCCAATCTTCTTCTGGTAAATAGGACCGAACACGATCCATAAATTGTCCATATTCTCGCTCTTTATTAAATGTATGTTCCTGAGGGGTACTTATAGTACTTACCATTACGCTCCCTCCTGACTATATGTCATAAACGTCAATGACGTGTGAAGTTCCAATTTTTGTTGCACATTCAACCAACGATACACATGACGTCCATCTTCTAACACTTCTTCTTTCAAAATGCCTAATTCCTTAAACACTTCTAAAGCAAGAATAGCTTCCCGTGGAGTCATGTCTTCTGGCTTACTCTCCAAGGTTTCCCGTTCCACAATATATTTCGGTGCCGTTGAAGCCCGGAATATTTGTTTCACCACCGTATACAGTTGACGTAAACTATCTACTTCTAATCGCTCTCGTTGCTGGGAAAGTGGCGCCAAATCTTGCACAATCAGCTGTGGTGTCACCACACCTTGCCACTCATTTTTCTGCAAGGAAAAGGCTACTTTTACAGGATCATCGGCAAAAATTTCTTGCATATAATGTTCCCCTTGCCAAGCCACTGCATCAATGGGACCTTGTTGGCCTTGCAAGATAATCTTGCAATGATTTTTTTGAAAGCCCATAGGATATAAGTTTTGCACACGAATCCTAGGAAGCGCAAAAACAGGTGTACTATTTCCCATCCCATAGGGCTCTAAAGTCGCAATTTCATCGATAAGATCAATACTAATATCATCACTGTTCACTGCCCCATCAATAGTGACAATAGGAATATAATCTTCTTCTGTCAATTGGTTACGACAAAATTCACTTGCTTTTTCTCGCAAAGCATCAATATTGTCTGCTTGTATACTAAACCCAGCTGCCTGTGCATGACCGCCAAACTGTATTAATGTATCCCCTGCATAAGTTAACATATCATACATGTTACAATGATCAATACTACGACAAGATCCCTTGCCAATCCCATCGTTAATACTAATCACCATAGTTGGTTTATAAAAGGCTTCTACCAAACGAGAGGCAACGATACCGATCACTCCCGGATGCCAACCTTCACCAGCTACCACGATACATTGATCTGCCAAATTCCCTTGTGCTAATACCGATTGATACGCTTCTTCAAAAATAGCTCGTTCAATCTGTTGTCGCTCCATATTCGTTTCTTGCAACTCTTCTGCAATTTCCATGGCCTCATCGGGGTCAGTGGTAATCAGCAATTCTACAGCACGTGTCGCATGTGTTACCCGTCCTGCTGCATTTAATCGTGGTGCTAAGGTAAATCCAATATGACCTGCCGTTAACACTTTACCTTCTAAGCCAGCTACTTGCACCAAGGCTTGAATGCCTACGTTAGGGGACTCTGTCATTTTGCACAAACCTTCACGAACAATAATCCGATTTTCTCCCACCAAAGGAACCACATCGGCTACTGTACCTAATGCTACAATATCTAGGTCTTCACGATATTCTTCACCTGTGCGACGCTTCCATAAAGCTTGACATACTTTGAAAGCCACCCCCACTCCAGATAAATTTTTATCTGTATAAGGACAACCTGGTTGTTTATGATTTACTACTGCTGTAGCCCTTGGGATTTGCGGTGGTGATGTATGATGATCTGTAATAATCATGGACACGCGATTTCTCACAGCTTCTACAATCTCATAGGAACTAATACCGCAGTCTACAGAAATAATTAAATCTGTTTGTTGCGCAATTAAATATTCTAAAGCTTCTAAATTAAGACCATAGCCTTCACTTTGTCGCTCTGGAATATAATACGTTACATTCGCTCCTAAGCGCGAAAAAAAACGGTACATTAGTGATGTAGCAGTAATACCATCCACATCATAATCTCCGTAAATAACAATGGATCCATTCATAGCTAAGACTCTTTCAATTTCTTCCACAGCCTGTGCCATACCTTTTAACATAAAAGGATCTAATAAATCATCCATTGTACTATATAAGAATGTTCGACCTTCTTCTACAGTGGTAATCCCACGGTTCACCAATAAATGAGAAACAATAGGATGCACTGCTAATCCAGAGGTCAATTGAGATTCTACTTCTTCTTGGTTTTCAGCAATTTTCCAACGTTTGCCGTTTCGTTTATCTAGTTTCATACGTACCTCTTGGATGGATATTTCTTTCATTATCATTATCATTATTATACATGAAAGTTTAAGCATTTTCAATAAGTATCATTATTAAAAATTAAGTATTTTCCATTGTTTTTCCTTATAACAAAGTACTATCTACAATAGATTTACTATCATATGAGTTATTATTTTTTATTATGGCATCCCCTCTAACCATATATTTTCAATCAATTCAATCACAACAAGTCCAATAGATTCCATACATCTTAGAATCTCATCAAATATATAAAGCTCACATTATCCAACGCAACTTACAATTAGATAACAAAAGAGCCCAGTACCACAAGGATACTGGACTCTATAATCGCCAAATTAACGTTTGGAGAATTGAGATGCTTTACGAGCTTTTTTAAGACCGTATTTTTTACGTTCTTTCATACGTGGGTCACGAGTCAAGAAGCCAGCCTTTTTAAGACCTTGGCGAAGTTCGCCATCAACTTCTAATAATGCACGGGACACACCGTGACGAATTGCACCAGCTTGACCGGATGGGCCGCCACCAGCTACAGTTGCCACAACGTCGTATTGTTCTAAAGTGTTTGTTAATACCAATGGTTGTTTAACAATCAACTCAAGAGTTTGACGACCGAAATATTCATTTAATTCGCGCTTGTTTACAGTGATTTTACCTGTACCCGGTACCAGACGAACTCTAGCAACGGAAGATTTTCTACGACCAGTGCCGTAGTATTGTGCTACTGCCATTATATGTTCCTCCTCCCGGTATTAACGGATATCTAATTCCAAAACTTCTGGTTTTTGAGCAGCATGTGGATGCTCTGCGCCAGCGTATACATTCAATTTACGGTATTGTTGTGCACCCAATTTATTTTTTGGAAGCATACCTTTAACTGCCATTTCGATTACACGCTCAGGATGTTTTTCCAACATCATAGCAAGTGTAGTGAAACGAGATCCGCCTGGATAACCAGAATGACGGAAATATTCTTTTTGTAATAATTTTTTACCTGTTACACGAACTTTTTCTGCGTTCACAACGATAACGTGGTCACCAGTGTCTGCATGTGGTGTAAAAGTTGGTTTATGTTTGCCCCGAAGAACTTTAGCAACTTCGGCAGCAAGACGTCCTAAAGTTTTACCTTCAGCGTCAACAACATACCATTTGCGTTCAATATTGTTCGCATTGGCCATAAATGTAGTTTTCATGCTGCTTTCCTCCTAATAACAAGAATGTATTAACAGAAGCAATTGCCACCTTCCGGGGCTAGTGGAAGTTCGTACAAATTGCTTACCGAAATATTATACTCAAAACTCAAAGGATATGTCAAGGTTTACCCCAAAGATTTCTTTAACAACCAATCGATATCAACCTTCTCTGGAGTCACAATGAATTGGTGTTCTCCAAATTTTTCAAAACCATACTTTGTATAAAAATGTTGCGCTTTATCATTTTTCTCCCAAACGCCAAGCCAAGCCCAAGCAAAACCACCAGACTCGGCGATGCGCAAGGATTTTTCAAACAAGGCTTTGCCCACACCTTGTCCATGGTACTCTTTAAGCACATATATGCGTTGCACTTCAAAGGCATTCTCTAGTTCATACTCTGTTTGTGCGTCGCCCCAATTCACTTTCAGATAGCCTGCTAATACATCGTCAACGTATGCTAAGTATGTTTCACTCTCACTATGAGCTAACTCGTTACGCAATACATCTTGGTTATAAGCCTCATCAAAGAAGGCTTGCAATTCCTCTTCTGTATTGTCATGGCTGAACGTCTCTCTAAATGTATCGGCACACAATTTAGATAGCACAGGAATATCTATTTCTTGAGCTCGTACGATAGTCACTACAGAACCTGTTCTCTCTTGGGCTTCCCCTAAAATACGCACCTCTGGTTCCAACTGCACTCCATGAACTGCATGAATCCGCTTTTGCACCTCATGAATCACACCGAGCACATCATTAGCTGTAGCACCTCCGCGATTGACTACAAAGCCAGCATGCTTCGTAGATACCTCTGCGGGACCTACGGATAATCCTTTCAAACCTGTTTGGTCAATCAAAGTTCCTGCATAATATCCCGGTGGGCGCTTGAATGTTGAACCTGCGCTGGCATGTTCCAGTGGTTGTTTAGACTCTCGTTTTTCAGTAAGATCGTCCATTCGTTCTTGGATATCAGCTGGGTTATTCTCTTGCAGCTCCATCGTCACGCGAACGATGATTTCATGGTTCTCGTGAAAGCGACTATGGCGATAGGCAAACTGCAATTCTTCTCGACTATAATGGTGCAAATTCCCTTCCATATCCACTGCATCCACACCAATGACTACTTGGTTCATTTCTCCATCATAGGCACCTGCATTCATAAATACAGCACCACCCAAACTACCAGGAATGCCGATAGCAAATTCTAAACCGCTCAAACTTTCACGTTGCGCATATTCAGAAACTTCTTTCAAAGTATACCCTGCACTCATAATAATCGTTGTGCCCTCCCGATATTGTTCCTCTTGTAATTCTTTCAAGCAAAGCACAACGCCACGCATGCCTCCATCTTGAATCAATACATTAGAGCCTAGGCCTAGCACAAAAGGTTCAATACCATGGTCGTTCAATACATGCATACAATCTTGCAATTCTTGTACAGAGTGAGGTAATACAAGTAAATCGGCGGGACCTCCAATTTGAAAGGTCGTGAAAGGCGCCAACAAAGCATTTCTTTGGATACGATCCGATGGAACCACCTGTTGCAATGCTTCCCATACAGCGTTCATATTACTGTGCCTTTTCTAAAATTTTCATACCTTCAGTGATTGGTTCGCTGATGATGCGATAAATATCGTTTGCTACTTGTGTCCAACGTGCATGCGCTGTTAAGTACGCATTCGCACCAGAATTAGCTTGTACCATTGGCAATAAGCCTTCTAATTTTTTCAATAATTCTTCTGCTTCAGGAGCGTCTGCAATTTTTGCATATTCCAATTGCATTTGCAAAGACATAAATTCTTCTACCATGCCTTTTGCTGCTTGGTCATCTTTAATAGCCTCTTGAGCTGCCATCATTTCTTTATGTTCTTCGCTGTCACGCATTGCTTTTTGTAATTCATAAGCTACATCGTAATTCATAGTTTCTCCTCCATCCTATTAGGATTTCATTCTTATATACTTACACCTCGATAGATACACCTGGTCCAACGGCCTGCAAATCTGGGAAATCCAGTTGGCGCATAGCTTCATAGGCAATGATTGCCACCGCATTCGATAAATTCAAAGACCGCGCTTCATCAATCATCGGAATGCGAATGCATGTGCCTGGATTGGCTGCCACAATTTCTTCTGGCAAACCTTTTGTTTCTTTACCAAACACGAGCATATCTCCAATTTCATATTGCACTTCTGCGTACGTATGGGCAGCCTTTGTCGTAGCATACCAAAAACGCCGATCTTTATATTGTTCATACACTTCATCCAAGGACTTATGTATTTTTACATCTACTAGATGCCAATAATCAAGACCTGCTCGTTTTAAATATTTATCTTCAATGGAAAACCCCAAAGGTTCCACCAAATGTAGTGTCATATGATTTGCTGCACAAAGGCGTGCAATATTGCCTGTATTACCAGGAATTTCCGGTTCTACTAATACAATTTCCATGATTCACCTACTATCTTATCGCTTAAAATGTCCGCTTTTACCACCTTGTTTTTCCACAAGATACACAGGACCAATGGTCATAGTTTTATCTACGGCTTTTACCATATCATAGACAGTTAATAGCCCCACTTGAACCGCTGTTAACGCTTCCATTTCCACCCCTGTAGGACCTGTGGTTTTCACTGTACTACGAATACATACAGCACGTTGTTCTTCTACTAAAGAGCAGTCTACACTCACCTTCGTCAACGCCAATGGATGGCATAACGGAATGAGGTTAGACGTTTGTTTTGCTCCCATGATGGCTGCCAATTGTGCCACTGCCAGAACATCACCTTTCTTGACATTCCCAGACGCCACAATACTGAAAGCTTCCTCACTGAGCGTAATAAACCCTTCTGCTACAGCCACGCGCTCTGTGTGATCCTTTTGGGACACATCCACCATATGCGCATTACCGCCTTCATCAAAATGTGTTAATTTCATAGATACCTCCATGTGAAGATTATTATACCATAGAGAAGGGAGAGACGTCAGTAATCTATGTTAGAGAAAAGAGTGTACGCAAAAAGGATTGCCACATTAGCATATGCTAGTAACAATCCTTTCAGGTAGAAATATTTCATATTCTCTGCTATCAAGATCCGTACGCCAATGAAATATTTCCATCGATTCTTGTAATTTTTATTTCTTCAAGGAACTATTTATTGTTCATATTCTTTATATTACAGCTCGATAGTTTGACCTGGATTCACCACAAGTCCCGCTTGTTTATGTTTTGCTTCTAACAACGCCACAAAGGTTGCTGGCTCTTTATCGATCACAGGCCATGTTTTGTAATGAATTGGAATCGTTGTATTCGCTTGAATCCAAGAGGCTGCTGTCACAGCATCTTCCACGCCCATAGTAAAGTTATCACCAATTGGTAATAAGGCATAGTCAATTTCACCATGGCGACTGATTAATTTCATATCGCTGAACAATGCCGTGTCCCCAGCAAAGTATACACGTTTACCAAAGAACTCAATCACTACACCTGCTGCATGTCCACCAGATACACCAGAACCATGGAAGGCCGGCGTTAAACGAATGGATCCAAATGGAAAATTGAACTTTCCACCTAAATGCATCGCATGAGCACGAGCACCAGCCGACACCGCTTTACCTGCTACCTCTGCCGTAGAGATCACAAGAGCATTATTCTTCTTCGCAATCGCATCTGTATCACCATAATGATCATCATGACCATGAGATACAAAGATATATTGACACTCTATATCCTCTGCCTTTGCCGCATCCCAAGTATTACCCGTAAAAAACGGATCACAAACCAATGTCACATCTCCATTGCTCAAAGCAAACGTAGCATGACCATAATACGTTAACGTTACATTGCTCATAAGAATACCTCCCTTGTATACACTTATATATCATGTTTATTAAGTAAATTATAACATTCAAGGAAAGTGAGTCGCAAGATATTGGAAGTGTATACATAAAAGCGACCACCTCCCACAGTTACCTGTAAGAAGTGGTCGCTTTTAATCTTATATAAACTGACGTAAGCAATCTCTATCCTCTTGTACGGTACTAACCAAATAATTGATATCATCTAATATATATGTATACTCAGTTCCTTTAGTAGCATTCCACTTACCAGACAGGTTAAAATCTATATGTTGTTCCGTATAAACAGAAAATATATCCTTTGGCGCCAACTTTTCTTGCGCTAATCCTTCATCACTAGCTGCGTCAGCATTATCAATATTTATATGCCCCCGTTCCAGATACATATCAACTGCATCCATCCGGCGACCACACCTATCAATACAAATGTAGCACTTTTGATACTCATTTCTCCAAGTATATCCTACAAGACCACTACAATTATTAACACATTCGAGAATAGCTAATTTTTCCTCTAAAGTATTAGGTTCTCTAATATCTACATTAATACATACATAGTACCACCATTTGTATATCATTAACTCAATTTTATCATTTTCAGTTCCAACCAAAAATGGAATTTTAATATCCACATAAGTTTCATCACCTTCTTTTATAATTTCAGCTTCATAACCACTGTTTTCTACAGATAACTTAATCGCTTCTACGAGGCTAATATTATAATCAACATTAATAGTTTCAAAATGAATCGGCTTCATGCTATCGTTATTTTTTCCATCATCCATACAATTCATATTTTCTCTCCTAACTACATATTTCAAAAATAAATATTCAATTTCTACCTACACTTTAAGAAATAGTTACCTTTAATTCTATACTCTGCCCGTCTCGTTGACAAGGTGGCATGAGAAACATTTCTACTTAATTTTACTCACCACAATACAAAAGCGACCACCCCTCACATTCTCTGCAAGAAGTAGTCGCTTCGCTATGTATTATCCAGTTATAAAGTGCTATACTAAACTTAGAGCAATTGATGTTGCCCCTAGGGGCGATATGCGTTTGGCTCATCTCTTAGTAGACTTCGGATTTACTTGTTAAATCCCCCCCTCGAAAGGAGGTGAGTGCCATGACTGTATTTGAAGCTTTAATGATCGTATTAACTTCATGTACTTTAGTGGTACTTTTAATCACATGTATTGTTATGATCATAGCATTGATCAAGTAATATATAAGTGTTAAGGCCTAACGTATATGTAGAGTATTCGCCGTACTCTGCACGTTAGGCCTCATCTTAGATTCCGAGATGAGCTTGACGCTGTTAGACATCAATTGCTCTTCTTATGTATATAGTAAATCATTGTACTATAAAAGTCAACATCCCTAGGCCGCCACCTAGGGATGTTTGCTATATGTTCATGTTACAAAATCTAGCTATATAGCAGTTACGCTTCCGCCCACTCTGTATGGAATGTACCTTCTTTATCTGTACGTTCATAGGTATGAGCACCGAAGAAGTCACGTTGTCCTTGGATTAGGTTCGATGGCAATACCCCACGACGATAGGAATCGAAGTAATCTAAAGAGGCGCTGAAAGCAGGTGTTGGGATACCATAGCGTTTCGCAGCAATGATCGCTTCACGCCATTTTGCTTGGTGTGTTTGTAATGCTTCTGCAAAGAATGGATCCAGCATCAAGTTGTTCAAATTTGGATTATTAGTGAATGCCTTTTTAATGTCTTCTAAAAAGGCTGCACGGATAATGCAACCGCCACGCCATAATAGTGCCATGTCTCCGAAGTTGATATTCCAGTTATATTCTTTTGCCGCAGCTTTAATCAACGCAAAACCTTGTGCATAGGAACAAATTTTAGACGCATATAAGGCAGAATGGATAGCATCTACTAAAGCGTCTTTATCACCTTCAAAAACTTCTGTTGGACCTGCTAATACTGGTTCTGCTAGCACACGTTCCGATTTATAGGCAGACATAGCACGAGCGAATACCGCTTCCGCGATGGTTGGAATTGGCACCCCAAGTTCTAAACCTTCTTGGCTAGTCCATTTACCAGTACCTTTTTGACCGGCTTTGTCCAAGATTTTTTCTACTAATGGAGTTCCATCAGTATCTTTTACTTTCATAATTTTAGCAGTAATCTCAATGAGGTAGGAATCTAATAAGCCTGTGTTCCATTTCGCAAATACATCCCCGATTTCATCATCACTCATGCGAAGCAATTCTTTCATCATGAAGTAGGCTTCGGAAATCAACTGCATATCACCGTATTCGATACCGTTATGCACCATTTTTACATAATGACCAGCACCGTCATCACCTACGTATGTGCAACAAGGACCGTCTGCCACTTGTGCTGCAATGGATGTAAAGATAGGAGCCAATTCGTTGTAAGACGCTTCATTACCACCTGGCATCAAGCTAGGACCATTCAAAGCACCTTCTTCACCGCCAGATACGCCAACACCTAAGAAACGGAATCCTTTAGATTCTAAGTATTTTGTACGACGGATCGTATCTGGATAATGGGAGTTACCCCCATCGATTAACGTATCACCTTGGTCTAAATATGGCAAGAAGGCTTCGATCATGTCATCGACAGGTTGTCCTGCTTTTACCAAGAACATGATTTTACGAGGTTTTTCCAACATCGCTACAAATTCTTCCGGTGTATGAGCGCCGCCGATTGTTCCTTCACAGCTATAGTTAGCTACAAAATCGTCTGTTTTTTGTGGTGTACGGTTGTACACTGCAATACTGAATCCATGACGAGCAATGTTGCGGGCCAAGTTTTGTCCCATAACAGCCAAACCGACTAGACCAAATTGATATAATTTTTCACTCATCGTCATACCTCTTTCTTGATTGACTACTGTGCGCGAGCTTGTTCTTTCAAACGAGCCAACATCACTGATGAACTAAACATAATAATACCTGCGATGACGGTCGCCAAAGCTAGGTTTTCTCCGAAGACGATAAATCCCCAGAAGGAGTTAAAGAATACCCCTACATATTGCATAAATTGTGCTACCACCGCATTAGTTGCCACAAACGCCCCGGTTAGGAAGAATTGCGCCACTACGGAAATGGCGCCGATAATCCCTAAATACAGCGCCTGTGTTTCATTTGGCCACACAAAATCTGGTATCATTACGATGCCACCTACTAACATGGTGGTCACTAAAAAATAAAACATAATTTCATAAGAACTATGTCCACCTTTTAAGCTAATGGTACGAATCGTTGTGTAGGCAGCCGCCGATAGGGCCGCCCCTGCAATCGCAATCATAGAATACCAATGTAATCCCGATAAATTCCAAGGTTGAATCATATACACAACAGCCAAGAATATAAGCCCTAACCATTTAGCAGATCCATTGGGTAATTTTTCTTTCAATACAATGTTGCTGAAAATCAGCACGAATATGCCCGACAGTTGGAATAAAATAGACGCATCTGCCATGGACATGTACACTAAGGCAATAAAATTGCTCAAATTTCCGAGTCCACCAAAGATACCTCGTAAAGTTAATAGCCCTCGATGTTCTGTAGAAAAGGAAATTCCTTTTTGTCGCATCACTATGAGTACGGCAATTGTTCCTATCAATCCTCTGAAAAATGTCACCTCTGCCGCTGGCATACCATCGCCTAAGAGTTTTACAAATAAATTCATTATACTGAAGGCGAAGGAGGACATTAAGGAAAAGAAAAATGCTTGTACCATAGTTCACCTACTGTCTGAAAGTATCTACAAAGGATAGAATTTCTTCTTTCATAGATTCTTTCGGAATGACCTTGGTGAAGCGCAATGGTTTATGTTGTAACTCCGCCAACTGTTTTGGACAACCCACTCCTGTGACGGCGGAAATATTGTCTAAGCTCTCATAAGGAGTCGAACCTACTTTGATGTCCAAAGCTTCGCAAATCGGTGTTGGGAATTTGAAAGGATGTGCCGTAGAGGCAATCACCGTGTGACGATGTCCATCTTCTGGATGGGATTCTAACTCTTTCATGTATGCCCCCATCGCCACCGCTGTGTGCGGATCCATTACATAGCCATAGGAGTTGTACACTTGCTCGATGACAGCCTTTGTCATGTCATCGTCTACGTAAGCGCCAGCAAATTCTTTTTGCACCGCTTGTAATTCTTCTGGTGTCACGGAGAATTTTCCGTCTGCTTTTAATGCTTTCATGCGGTCAGCTGTCAACTCTGCATTTTCACCGCTCACATAATAGATGAAACGTTCAAAGTTAGAACTTTCTAAAATGTCCATGGACGGGGATATAGTCGTATAGAATGGACGATTCATATCATAGGTACCAGTGCTGAAGAAATCTGCCAGCACATTGTTTTGGTTGGATGCACAAATCAATTTACCCACGGGAGTACCCATGCGTTTTGCATAGTAAGCCGCCAAAATATTGCCGAAGTTACCTGTTGGCACCACTACGTTGAAGGCCTCATCTTCGTGAATCGCACCTGTGTTCACTAGCTCCGCATAAGCCGCCACATAGTATACCACTTGTGGGGCTAAACGGCCGATATTGATAGAATTAGCAGAAGAGAACTTCACCCCTTTGTCTGCTACTTTCTTCGCCACATCAGCATCCACAAAAAGACGTTTTAAGAATTGTTGCGCATCATCAAAGTTACCCTCAATAGCTGTTACATTGACATTCGATCCTTCTTGCTTTTGCATTTGTTCTTGTTGCATTGGGCTAACGCCATCTGTAGGGAAGAACACTTGAATGTGCGTCCCTGGCACGTCTTTGAACCCTTCTAAGGCCGCTTTTCCAGTATCACCAGAGGTCGCCGTCAAGATCAACACGTCTTTCGTTTCTTTCTCAGCTTGTTTTGCTGCTACTAGCAAATAGGGGAACAAGGATAACGCCATATCTTTAAAGGCTTGAGTGCGACCGTGGAACAACTCCAATACAGACACTCGTTCTAATAAAGAATGCATAGGTGCCATGTCTGGCGTATCAAAGTTCACCGTATTATAAGCACTGCGAATCATCGTTTCTAATTCTACTTCTGTGAAAGTCGTAAATAACTTACTCAACACCACCAGTGCAATTTCTTCATAGCTTTTATCCGCTACATCTTGGTAGGAAAGACATTTCTCTGGAAATGTTTCTGGCACATACAGACCACCATCACTCGCCAATCCATTGAGCAACGCAAAGGTTTCGCTCACCGTTTCATGACTGCGCGTACTTGTATACTTCATTCTTTCATCCTTTATGTTTCACAATATATTGTATTATCTTCATTCATTATAAATTAATGCTATCCATTTAGCAAGAAAAGGACCGGCGAATCTATCCCTACAGTGATAACTTTCAGAATGAAAAAGAAGCGTAAGTATGACAATTAGTAATAAAAGTCACAATTATGCCTTTCTAATTACAAAATAGTCATACTTATTCATCTTGTTCTTGACAGTAAAAAACCAAAGCGGTACAATACACACATACAATCAAACATTCGGGAATAGGTGCGAAAGCATAATAGAGAAGCCAGTTAAAGTCTGGCACGGTCCCGCCACTGTAAAGCAGAGCAAATCCAATTATGTCACTGGGAAACTGGGAAGGCTGGAGGCGTGTTGAAGCTAAGTCAGGAGAACTGCCTATTCATCATTCACCACTTGACCTACGAGAGATAGGGAGGAGAATCAAAGGCCTTTTTCTGATACTCCAAACACAAGAAAAAGGATTTTTTATTGCAATATGCGTAGTATGGGATACGTCACATATTGATGATCGCCTTATCATGGCCAAGTGAACTTACCATTATGGTATTAGCACTCAAAGTGTTGATATAGTTGTCATGATTTTGTATGGGCGTACATCATCATCCTAAAAAGAACCTGCCGGTGGGCAGGTTCTTTTTTTATTTTTTCTCTATCGTCATTGCCTTTCACATGGTACAATACAATTGCATAGGGGATTCCGGCCCCTTGTATCATACCCTCAAAGGCAATATGCGTGTCCAGCGCTAGCCTTAGAGGGTTTTTTCTTTGTCCATATACGTGGTTTTAAAATCTTCATAATCTTCCACCATGTAGTCTGGCATCATAGACAACGCTTTTTCTTGAATCCATTCTGGGATTCCATAATAGGCTCCCGCTACAGCACCAACAATGGCGCCCAATGTATCACAGTCACCACCGATGTACATTACATTGCGAATAGCCGATTCATAGTCTTCACTTTCAAAAAAACATTGCATTCCTTCCGGCACCGTTTTTTGACAGCTTGGCTCAAACTTATATGTCTTGTGCAGTTCTTCCACGCTGTACTCACCAGGATAATAGGATCGCACCATCTCTTGGATTTCTTCTTTTGTAGCACCATGCAACGCTTTAAACACAGCTAAAGCTGTCACCTCTCCCCCTTTTAATCCTTCTGGATCATTGTGGGTCGTACCTGTGACAATACGGCTCAGTAGCTTGACCTCTTCTTCTGTGTTTGCCACATACGCTACAGGACTTATACGCATAGCCGCTCCATTCCCCCAGCTACCATAAGCTTCGGTTACATCCGACAAAGCCCATTGAAAGAACTTCGCTCCAAATCCCCCCATCGGTAATGGATTGGAAAGAAAATATTCTTTCATCCGAAGCGTAGTCACTTGTTGTAACTGTGTCCCCCTTCCTTTTACATCAATCAAAGCTCGTGCAATAGCACATGTTAAAATCGAATCATCTGTAGGCTCACAGCGGTTTGATAAAAACTCGAACTCTCGACTTTTTATATTATCAAACTCATAAATAGAGCCCGCCATATCGCCAATAATCGTTCCTAACATTTAACTCCTTTCTGGTGTCTCCACCATGACGCTTGCAATAAAAACATAGATGTATGCAAAAATTATATACTTCTATATTTTTCATACGATATACCTAGTCATATCTATTGATATAACTGAATTGTTATCATTATATACCACATCTTTTTAAGAGACAATAGCTCCCACTGAATATAGACAGATAATATAAATAATGATAAAATTTAAAGTTATTATAATTATATAAAATGGGTAAGTTAGTTTTGGGAGGCATTATGTCTTTAGTTTCTATGATTAAACATTTCCTACTTGTAGCTGCCCCTGTCATTGCTACACAATTTTCTATCATCGCTGGTAGTTTTGTAGCGGTCACATTAACAGGACAATACAGTACTATAGATTTAGCGGCTATCGGAGTAGGATATAACTTATGGGTAGCTACTTTTTTTGGGCTATCTGGCATTTTACTTGGGGTCACTCCAATTATTTCTCATACCTTAGGGGCTAAAAAAACAAAATCCATAGCTGCTACTATGTGGCAAAACATCTATTTAGGGCTTGCCTTTGCAATAGTTCTTATCCTTGTCACCCTACTTGGTTTATCTCCTTTATTAGATCTATTGGGATTAGAACCAGCAGCAAAATCTGTTTGCATCCAATATATGAACGCCATGTGTGTCGCCTTTCCAGCTATGATGATTATGTCTGGATTTCGATATATCGTCGATGCCCACGGAAATACACGCTATTCCTTATATATCATTGGTAGTAGTGTATTGCTTCAATCTATTTTTAATGTATTATTCATACAAGGTTATGGTCCCTTTCCTGCTCTTGGTGGGTTCGGTGCCGGCATTTCTACAGCGATTGCCTATTGGTATATGATGTTATGCTTCCTTGGGTTAATTACATTTCATAAGAATTTTAAGCACTATCGATTTTGGTCATCTTTTACTGGGCCTAGCTGGATATTGATCCGAGACCAATTATCGTTAGGCATCCCTATCGGTTTATCTATTTTTGCTGAAATCAGCATTTTTAGCGCTGCTGGCATTGCTATGACAAAATTCACTACTGAAATCATAGCGGCTCATCAAGCTGCCTCCAGCTTTCTTGGACTAACCTTTTCTTTTCCACTCAGTTTAAGTATGGCCTCTACCATCGTCATTGCCTATGAATTAGGGGCTAAACAATATCAAAATGCCATTACATACACATGGATTACCCGTGGCGTAGCCATCTGTATTGCTCTTTGCATTGGGACCTATTCCTTTACACATATCGATTTTTTAGCAAGTCTATATACCAAAGAAGATCATATGATTCCTCTCATTGAAAGTTTTATTTCCTATGCTGTATTCTTCACTATTATCGATGCTTTAGGGACACCACTACAAGGTGTCCTAAGGGCCTATCGTGATGTAACTAGTGTTTCTATTATTACCATAGGCACTTATTGGGGGGTCACTGTACCTGTAGCATATCTATGTTATTTATTTACGGACTTTGGGCCTTATTCCGTATGGATTGGGCTATTAACAAGCACCTCAACAGCAGCTTTATGCTATATGTATCGTTTACGAAAAGTACAACGCAATGTACTGAACATGTCATTTTAAAATCATTACATACTATACCCCCATTTTACTTTTGACATATCTTTTTAAATACTATAGAATATAGAGATGCAATTTAAAGGTCTCTTGAAGAGCCTTTGCATCTCTATGGATTAATATTGTTATATTGTAAGATAAGGAGCTACTATGGCTACTGTAAATCCAAATTACGAAAACCTACAAGGTTCTTATTTATTCGCTAACATCGCTCGTAAAGTAGAAGCTTTCAAAGAAAGCCATCCTGAGGCAGACATCATTCGCCTTGGTATTGGTGATGTGACACGTCCTCTTGTGCCAGCTGTAATTGAAGCTATGCACGCAGCGGTGGATGAAATGGGTTCTGCTGACACATTCCGTGGTTACGGTCCTGAGCAAGGCTATGATTTTTTGCGTAATGCTATTGCTGAAGGAGATTACGCTCCCCTAGGTATTACCATTCAAGCGGATGAAATTTTCGTGTCCGACGGTGCTAAATCTGATGTGGGTAACATCCAAGAAATTTTCTCTGAAGATAACATCATTGCTATTACTGACCCTGTATATCCTGTATACCTTGACTCTAATGTTATGGGCGGTCGTACTGGCAAAGCTATCGACGGTATTTATGAAAAAGTAGTATACCTACCAACGAACGCAGAGAACAATTTCTCTCCGGATTTTCCAAAAGAACGTGTAGACATTGTTTATCTTTGCTGCCCTAATAACCCTACAGGCACTGTATTAAGCCGTGCTCGCTTGACTGAATGGGTGCAATGGTGTAAAGAAAACGAAGCAATTTTGATGTTTGACTCTGCTTATGAAGCGTTCATCACTTCTACGGATACAGTTCGTTCTATTTATGAAATTGAAGGCGCTCGTGAAGTGGCTATCGAATTCCGCTCTTTCTCTAAAACAGCTGGATTCACTGGCACTCGTTGCGCCTACACTGTAGTCCCTCATGAAGTAACTGCAAAAAATGCAGAGGGTAAACGGGTTCCTCTAAATCCTATGTGGAATCGTCGTCAAACTACAAAATTCAACGGAGTTCCTTACATCATCCAACGTGGTGCTGCTGCTGTATACACACCAGAGGGCCGTGCCCAAATTAAAGAGCATATCGCTTACTATATGGAAAATGCACGCATTATCCGTGAAGGCCTAGAAGCCATTGGTCTTACTGTATTTGGTGGCGTCGATGCTCCGTATATTTGGATCCAAGCTCCGAAAGGTATGAGCAGTTGGGACTTATTCGATACCTTATTAGAAAAGGTACACATTGTAAGTACCCCTGGATCCGGCTTTGGCCCTGAAGGAGAAGGCTATCTACGTCTCACTGCATTCGGCAGCCGAGAAAATACGATTCGCGCAGTAGATCGCATTAAAATATTACAATTTTAATATTCCCCTTTTCTATATGGGAATTTTCCGCTATAATGATACATGCGAAAATAGTGGGCGCAATGTCCCTAATTTATTTCATCATATACTGTAATTTTCCATTACAGTTCGTATAGTATTATTATTAATGAAAGTATCAACTTTCACGAAAGGAAGTAACATGAGTAACATTCGTATTGGTATCGTTGGATACGGTAACCTTGGTCGCGGTGTAGAAGCGGCTGTAGCATTACAACCAGATATGGAATTAGTAGGCGTATTCTCCCGTCGTTCTGGTTTACAAACTGTTAGCGGTGTGCCTAGCTACACAATGGAAGACGTAGAGTCTTTCAAAGGTAAGATTGATGTGATGGTATTATGCGGTGGCAGCGCTACAGATTTAATCGATCAAACTCCAGCTATCGCAGCACATTTCAATGTCATCGATAGTTTTGATACACATGCTCGTATTCCTGAGCACTTTGAAAACGTAGGCAAAGTAGCTCAAGAAGCCGGCACTGCTGCTCTAATTTCTTGCGGTTGGGACCCTGGCATGTTCTCTTTACAACGTGTATACGCTGAAAGCATCTTACCTCAAGGCGATTCCTACACATTCTGGGGCCGTGGTGTATCCCAAGGTCATTCCGACGCAATCCGTCGTATCGAAGGCGTGGCAGATGCACGCCAATATACAGTACCTAAACAAGAGATCATCTCCTCTATCCGTAACGGTGAAACTCCTGAAGTAACAGCGACATCTTCTCACCTTCGCGAATGTTACGTAGTATTGAAAGAAGGCGCTGACGCAGCTCGTATTGAAAACGAAATCAAAACAATGCCTAACTACTTCGTTGGTTATGAAACAACAGTAACATTCATTTCCCAAGAAGAATTAGATGCAAACCACAAAGGTATTCCACATGGTGGTCTTGTCATCCGTAGTGGCGAAACTACAACAGGTACAAAACATATCTATGAATTCGGCTTACAATTAGATTCTAACCCTGAGTTCACAGGTGCTGTATTAGTAGCCTTCGCTCGTGGCGTACACCGCTTAGCAGCACATGGTGGCCGTGGTGCTTTCACAGTATTCGATATTGCACCAGCTTGGTTATCCCCAAAATCTGCTGAAGAATTACGTGCACATTATCTATAAGATATACGTTAGTAGCATCTTATTTCATGAGATACTCGGGACTGTAATAACATAGTCAAAACAAAGTAGAGGAACGTCGATCAAGGAGTATCAACGTTCCTCTATTTTTATATTTTGCATAAATCTATTGGCAGGTAGTATGCAATTATGGTATACTATGACTGTAAAAAAGAGAGCCCACAACGTATACTAGGCGTTAGGCTCATCTCGAAACGTATCAAAAATCGAAATGCCTAACGTGTTAAGGTACGCGAAACCTTATATCGTTAGGCATTTATATTATTTTAATAATTATCGCAAGCACTAAAGGAGTTACCAATGAGCACAAATTTAGAAGTAGGCATTGTAGGCCTTCCGAATGTCGGAAAAAGTACATTGTTTAATGCTATTACAAAGGCTGGCGCAGAAGCGGCAAACTATCCTTTCTGCACCATCGAACCAAATGTAGGCGTTGTTGACGTACCAGACGCTCGTTTAGCTGTATTGGCTGAAATGTTCGGTTCTAAACGCATCTTACCTGCTGCTATGCGCTTTGTAGACATTGCAGGCTTAGTAGCTGGTGCTTCCAAAGGGGAAGGTTTGGGCAACAAGTTCTTGAGTCATATCCGCCAAGTCGATGCTATCGCCCAAGTCATTCGTTGTTTCGATGACCCTAACATCACACATGTGGCAGGTTCTGTAGATCCTGTTCGCGATATTGAAATCATCAACACTGAACTTTGCTTAGCTGACCTTGAAAGCGTAGATAAACGCTTACAACGCATTGCTAAGTTAGCAAAATCTGGCGACAAAGATGCTCGTATGGAAGCACCTATTTTAGAAAAAGTATCTGCTGCATTAGGCGATGCCATCCCTGTTCGTGCCCAAGGCTTAACAGAAGATGAATTGGAAATCTTAAAAGACTTAACACTATTAACAGCTAAAAAATCTTTATACGTAGCCAATGTAGGCGAAGACGAAGTATCTGACTACTCAGGCAATGAGTTTGTCAAACAAGTTGAAGACTATGCTGCTAAAGAAGGTTCTGGCGTAGTTGTCGTATCTGCTCGCATTGAATCTGAAATTGCTGAATTATCCGACGAAGAAGCAACGGCTTTCTTAGCTGACCTCGGTTTAGAAGAAAGCGGCTTAACAAAATTAATCAAAGCTAGTTATTCCTTATTGGGCTTAATTAACTACTTCACAGCTGGCGAAATGGAAGCTCGTGCGTGGACTATCGTGGAAGGCACAAAAGCACCTCAAGCAGCCGGTAAAATCCACTCCGACATCGAGAAAGGTTTCATTCGTGCAGAGATCGTATCCTTTGATGATTTAGAAGCGTGCGGCAGCCAAAATGCGGCCAAAGAAAAAGGTCTTGTTCGCCTAGAAGGCAAAGACTATATCATGAAAGACGGCGATGTAACCCATTTCCGTTTCAACGTATAATAACCTACTAATACAATACAGGCATATACAGTGTACTTGGACTTAGAATATCACTGTATATGCCTCTTTTACTTTATTTCACTTCAAAAATTCATTTACAACATGTACCTAACAATGATACAAGTCTACAAATACTTTTAACTATAAACTACATATAAAAAAACTAGGCACATATTTCTCCGTGTTCCTAGCTTTTATACTATTTCAATACATCCTCAACTATATGCTATTCCCTATATTAGCAAGGTGTGTGTACATATTCTATCGGTTCTTTCCCCTTTTCATAATAATACATATGAGAAGGGGTTATCTTTTCTACTTCAAAGATGTGCAACACTTCTTTTATATATTCTTCTTTTATACCAATAGATAACCCACAACTACTAGATAGTTCTGACGGTACTGGCATCAACTGATGAGATACTTTATATTGTCCTAGCATTTTATCTGCTTTGTCAGCAAAATAATAAGAGCTAAATAGAACGAGTACTTTTTGTGGTACCTTATCTGTAGCTGTATCAGGTCTCTTACTATCTACCGTAAAAACGTCCATATGTGTCTACCTCATTCAATAGTTCCAGCTCCATCCTCCAATATCATCCCACATCTAGTTACAATGTAACAAATGGCTCTTGCATCATACTTTCGGTAATGGCATACATATTCGTAATAGTGCCTACTTGTACTTTGTCTTTCACCTCGTAAAAGTCTAAGCAAATGCCACAGCCACTAATTGTTACTCCTGCTGCTTCTAACGCTTTAAAGTTTTCGATATGTTCAGACCCTTCTACAAGCATTTTCACAGCACTATTGATGCAATAGATGGCTTTGGGTTTCACATCTGTTTCTGTCAATACATAAATGAATGTTTTCATCAAGTTACGGCCTAACTCTTCGCTACCTTCCCCTAAATAATCTTTTGTCAATAATACTACTTTGCCCCCCATAGAAGAGTTTGGAATGGACGGCGCCACAGTTCCCATTAATTCAGGTGGCACTGTATCTTGACCAATTGGCACGCCCGTCACCGTTTTTTCCGTTTTTGTCTTTTCATAGGCAGCAATACTACGCTCTAAGCTACCTGTCCCATTTGTCATATAAAATGGGGCTTCTCCACCAGCAATTGTTGTATTTGTTACCACTTTTCCTAAAGGTGCAGCAAATTCATTTTCAAAAATTTCCTCCAAATCAAGTTCTTCTAGATCATTCGACGTTTGAATGTTCACAGCGCTAACCGCTGCTACTTCCTCTTTCACCACTATAGGAGGAATCAATACTACAATATAATTTCCTTCTTGCTCTAGTACATGGTTTTCATAGCCTCGGTATTCCCCTAACTTCACCACATTGTCACGGCTCACATCATTATCGACGATGACTTTCACATACGTATTCGGATCGGCATCCATCGCTTTTTTTGCTTCAATCACTGGTGCTGGGCATACTTGGCCTCGCATATCTAAGGTTACTTCTTTATTTGACATAGACTTCTTTCCTTCCTTTTTGAATAACACGGCCAATCTGCGCAGCCTGTAAACCCTTAGCTTGTAACTCTGAAAGCAACCGTTTTCCTTCACTTTCAGAACAAGCAAATAATAAACCGCCTGATGTTTGCGGATCAAAGCAAATATCACTCCATACAGAATCTAAATACGTCGAAAAATCTGCCTGATCTCCCAGAGCCTTGCGATTCCCATACGTGGACGCTGGAACTAGGCCCATACGAGCAGCCTCTAATACATCAGTAAAGAGAGGAATTTGCTCCGTATAGAGTTCAATAGAAGTTCCACTAGCTTTTGCCATTTCAGATACATGACCAATTAAACTGAATCCCGTAATATCCGTACAGCCATGAATCGTAAACTGTGCTGCCACATCTCGAGCCCCTTTATTAATGGTACCCATACTTTGCATAGCTTCCTGCACACCTTCGAGAAATACACCACCTTTTGCAGCCGTATTCATAATTCCGGTTCCAATCGGCTTGGATAGAATTAACACATCCCCCACTTGAGCATCTCCATTGGTCCAAATATGACG
Source organism: Veillonella sp. VA142 (assembly GCF_003992135.1). Classification (GTDB taxonomy): domain Bacteria; phylum Bacillota; class Negativicutes; order Veillonellales; family Veillonellaceae; genus F0422. The sequence continues at coordinate 51,144 of NZ_RQVN01000008.1, forward strand.
AGGATCAATGAGACCTGTTACAGCCATTCCAAAAATAGGCACTTCATTTTCGATACTGTGACCACCAAGAAGAGCTACTCCCGTCTCCTGTAAGACCTCATTGGCGCCCTCTAAGACATCACGAAGGACACCCTCTTTCACTAAAGGTACAGGAAAGCCTACGATATTCAATGCTGATATAGGTGTACCACCCATGGCATAAATATCACTTAAACTATTACAAGCTGCCACACGACCAAAGAGTCTCGGATCTGCCACTGGAGGTGTAAAAAAATCCACTGTCTGTACAATGGCTTGACTGTCATTAATCTGATACACACCAGCATCTTCCATACCAGATGCATCTGTCAATACAGCTGGATGTGTAGGCATCTTCATATGCTGCAACACATCCGCTAAAATGTGAGGTCCAATCTTACAAGCGCAACCACCCTTAGCTGCATATTTCGTTAAATCAACCATAGATATCCCTCTCCTAGAAAACTATAAGGATATATCATCACTTCTTATTTTTCTGTCATTTCTTTTCTGGATACTATTTTTTTTACATTCTTTTCAAACTTAGGTCGCGGTATCATCACTTGATGCCCACAGCCTTCACAAACGGTTACGAAATCAACGCCAGTTCGTTTAATCTCCCAATTCTGACTACCGCAAGGATGAGGTTTCTTCATTTGCACCACATCACCAACTTGGTATTTTACAAATCCCATAGGCACCTCCTATTTCCATAATTATGTTTATAGTATATCATCTAACTTTATATTTCTCTATAGTACCATATGGGTATTACTGAAAGTTTCTCCCTACGCATTTCCTTATAAACTATAAACATTGATGACTAGTATCATTTGATAGGATGTTAAAAATACCTACCATATCACTATGCACTCTAAACCCTATAAATAGAGAGATTTCTATGTATTATCATTACATTTTTACCTCTTGAGTTCGATTCTCAATTTCTATTTTATGTAATTCCCTTATTTTTAACGGGATTTAAGTAGCTATAAATACGATAATACAGCCGATTGAGAGGATTTATCATTTATAAAAAAAATTTAAAATTTTCTAAAAAAAGACTTGCATTTCTCATTTTCATAGTCTATAATGTAATCAACAATGATTATTCGTTAAGTAACGAAATCAATAGGGAATCACTCAAGTGAATGATCCCAATATACAAATAAGTATTTAATGTATTACAACTATGTAAAGTACATGGAGGAACAAAAATGCCAGAATTAAAAGGTACTCAAACAGAAAAAAATCTTCAAGCAGCATTCGCTGGTGAATCTCAAGCTAATCGTAAATACACATACTACGCAAGTGCGGCTCGTAAAGCTGGTATGAACAAAATTGCTGATTACTTTGAAGAAACAGCTATCAACGAATCCGCTCACGCTAAAGTATGGTTCAAATTATTACACGGTGGCGATGTAAATGCTGACGTAGCAATCAACTTAAAAGACGCTGCTGCTGGTGAACACTACGAACACACTGTAATGTACCCAGAATTTGCTAAAGTTGCAAAAGAAGAAGGTTTCGCTAAAATCGCTTACTTATTCGAACAAGTTGGCGTTATCGAAGCTCGTCACGAAGAACGTTACCTTGACCTTGTAACTGCTGTTGAAGGCGGTAAAGTGTTCAAACGTGAACAACCAGTTGCTTGGATCTGCGCTAACTGTGGTTACATCCACATCGGCGAAGAAGCTCCAAAACTTTGCCCAGTATGTGCTCATCCACAAGCATTCTTCTCTCAACACGGAGAAACTCTTATCTAATCAGTAAACCGAGTGGTTTCTTAGATAAGTATTATAGAACTGTATCAAGTGATACAAACCAATCTATATAAGAACTAAGTAGTTCTAAAGGCAAGTGCCTGATATACAAAATATACTAAGTAGTAATAATAGTTACCCAAGTGGGTCAAATTACATATACATTATCCCAAGTGGGCTAAGACTAGTATAAGTATACTTAAGCGACTGTGAAAACAGTCGCTTTTTTGTATGCCAATCTATACAAACTTATGGGTATCCTATATATAGTAGGTATGACTATTTTTTACTATTCGTCATCTTCTCTTCATATTAATAGGATATACTTTAGAGACAAATAATAGGATCCACTAAATTAGTTCTAATCCTTATAATTCTAATTATATGTTTAATTCATTGTTTGCCTAACCTATTAAACACCTTGAAGTAACATATAATACACTCTATGGTAACTACTAATAGGGTGTGCCTAATTAACGTTTATAAATAAAATCATGACAAGGAGACACTTATGAAACGTGCACTACTATTGACAACACTAGCCATGACCATCGGTTCTTCCGCTTTTGCTTCAACTATTAATTATCCTAGCTTTCAAGGAGAGCATAAACCTATGTCTTTTAAAATGGCATCTACGGAAGATATGAAGGCCTATACAAAGGAATTGGAAGATTACTTAGCGGATACAGATGCAGTAATTCAAATGTTGATTACTAAAAAGCGCGCTGCTATCGATGCTTACAACGCGGGTGTGCTTGAATATAACAAGGATGACTTCTTCCACAAAGACCGTGTTGAACCATACTCCTACGATGAAAGCTACTCCCAAACTAAACATGTAGGTGGTCATACATACCATTCTTTCGGAGATACCGTGATTATCACGTCTAACAATATCATTCCTGCAACAGAGGAAACAAAATCTCAAACGAAAGAGGAAGAGGATGCTTTTGCTCGTATGATGCGCCGAATGGAAAAACACCTTGGCTTGAATCATTGGTAACCCAGATTTCCTTAAAAATATCCCCAAACAAAAAGGCTGTAGCCCCTCAAATCAGTAATCTACAGCCTTATATTTGTTTCTTAGTACTTTCATCATAGATACATCCTGTATCTAATGCACTACTTATACATTATCGAATTGTTTTTGTGTCATTAAATGCTTCTTGGTCAAATGTTCCTTGTAATCGGTCTACTACGATAGCATTTGTCATAGAACCACTTACATTTAACATGGTACGTCCCATATCAACGATAGGATCGACTGCTAAGATTGGGGAAATAGACCCGAAAAAGGCACCCATACCTGTACCAGACAAGGAGACAGATGCTGCCATAGTCGCCGTGCCAGGTACGCCAGCAATCCCTAAGGATCCTAAAGCGATAACAATAACGCTCATTACATACATTGTGAAGTCTAATGGCACTCCAGATACACGGGCGATATAGATGATACACAATGCAGGGAAAATGCCTGCACAGCCTTGCATACCTGCTGTGGTACCAAAGCTTGCTACTGTATTCGCAGTAGCAGGATTAACCCCTAATTTTTTAGTCAATGTTTCTACTGTTAATGGCAATACGCCCATACTAGAACGGGATGTGAAAGCCAAAATTAGCGCTTCTTTTGCCTTGCGGAAGTACATAATAGGGCTCACACCGAATAGGATCAATAGAATAGCTTGTACTACCAACATAACCGCTACCCCCACATAGATTAACACAATAAATAAAGCCATATCAGCAATAGCTCCGAACCCTTTTTGTGCTAATGTAGTAGCCAATAATGCAACTACACCATATGGCATTAAGCCAATGATGAAATCAGCTACCCAGAAAATCACTGTGTATGCTTCATCAAATAATTTTGTCATCACTTGTAAATCGGTGGCACCATGTTGTTTAGCAAGTCGTGCAATCCCGCCAATAATAACACCAAATACAACAATAGCAATGACATTTGTTTCTGCCATAGCATGCACTGGATTGGCAGGAATTAAAGCACGTAATGTATCAACCACTGGTTTTACTTCACGCATTTTAGAGTCACCAACTACCGCCAAGGTTCCTTCGCCTAATCCAGTCACTGTGCCTAGCACTAGACCCACGATAGCCGCAATACCTACCATCACTAAAGCGACGATACCTGTGGAGGATACAAGACGTTTTAAATTTGCATTGGTATCCATATGTAAAATAACATGAACAATAGAAATAAATACTACAGGGATAACAAGCATACGAATTAAATCAATAAATCCGCCCCCGATAAGTGAGAACCACTTCGTACTTTCTTTAATAAATACTACATCCATCGGGTTTTTAGGGAATCCAGCAATCAATTGCACCGCAACCCCTAACACAGCCCCCACTACAGTGGCAATCATTACAAGTGTACCAAAGTGAATATTTCTTTTCTGAAGAAAATATACATATCCTAATGCGATAACGAATAGCACCAGTATCCCTATCGTCATAGGATCGCTAATCATGAGAAATTGTTTAAAAAATGGCATATCCATACAAATTCTCCTTCCTTTCCAGACTAAACTATAGTCTAACTTACTTTTACGTTCCTGTACTATACAGGCAACAATACGACTCATTATATCATTCTCAATACACCTTTGTCTATATCCTACTTCTTATATAGGTTTATAGCCATAAGTTATAGTCTTGAAATATGTAACAATTAATATCATCCCTTAATAAATATAGGAGACGAATTGTAAAATTTATAGTACAATAGAAGAGTAAAGGTTAACAATAAGAGATCTATTGTACGATGATGTGCGCCCATGAATAGAAATGAACTAACATGACATCTGACTACGTATGTTTAGGAGGATACCATGGATACATCTTACTATTATAATTTTATCATCTTAGTACAAACGGGGAATATGACGCAAGCAGCAGAGATACTGCATATCACACAACCAGCTTTAAGTAAGCAACTCAAGTACTTAGAAGCAGAATTTGGTACCCCCTTATTAGTCATCAAACGCGGTCAACGTGGAGCTAGTTTTCATCTGACAGAAGCAGGCCGTATTTTTTATGAAAAAGCACAACAATTATGCTCTATCGAAGAGTCTACTTACGCTGATGTAAAACGCCTTAGTTCTGAAGTGGAAGGCACCTTACGTATTGCCTCCTCCGCCTCAAGGTCTACCGCCTTAATTCAACAATATTTGCATTTCTTTTCTCGTCAATACCCAATGGTGCGTTATGAAATTTATGAAGGATTAATGACCGATGTAACAGAATCCTTATTGAATGGTAGCGCTGAAATTGGTTTATGCAATGAGCAAATGGTAGATACCAACAAATTTGATGTTCTCTATACCCAAACAGAGGACTTATATGCGCTGTTTCGAAAAGATTTATTTTGGACAGACCGTGACTTGGAAAGCATTTCTTGGAAAGATATTTCTAAATGCCCTCTCAGCTTATCTGGTGGGTCTGTGCGCATGCTCATGCAAGCACATCACAATGATTTTTCTGCCTTAAATGTCATCTCTGTGACCACCACCAAGAGTTCCGCCATGGAGTGGGCTCAATCTGGACGGACCATCGCCATTATTCCTATGGATGCACAAGAAACAGTATCTCATCCAGATATGACACGTATTCGCTTATCCGAACTTACAAATACCTTCTATAAAGCATTCATCACTATCAAAGGGCAACCTTTATCTATGGTGGCGCAGCAGTTTTTAGAGTTTTACAAAGCACATTCTGGAGAATAATATAGTAATATAAAAGGGTCCCAAAGGACCCTTTTTTCATATCCAATTATAATTCTTCTGTTTCTTTGATTAAGCCCCGTTTTTTCTTATTTAGATATAAGAAATACAGTGGCAAGATAATAATACAACCACCAAGACCCCAAATCAATTGATTTGGTTTTGCTTGTGCCAACATCCAAAGAGATGTAATGATGGCAATCACAGGGATAATAATACCTCCTGGAATTTTGTACGGACGCTCTTTATGAGCCCATTTTTTACGGAAAATAATGACAGAAACACAAGTTGGTAAATACTGCGTAAACCGAGATACGGCACTGATAGCTGCCAATTGAACAAAGCTACCACTCCATGCTAGTAATAAGCTAAATATACCTGTCACAATACATGCTACAACTGGTGTTCCCCAACTAGTACGTTTGGCTAGTACACTTGGTAACATACCATCTTCTGCCAATGACGTTGCAATACGAGGTCCTAGGAAGGACTGAGCAATGTTAATACCACCCATAGATAACAACGTACCAGCTAGTACGAAGTACATGCCCCATGGTCCCATAATTTGACCAAATGCCGTTTGCAATGGTGCTTTATCATTAGCAAGGCTATCCCCCATAATACCGATACATACTGCCAATACTAACATATATAGCACAGATACGATGATCATGACCGTAATGATGGCACGAGGTAAATTCTTTTTAGGATTTTCCATATCTTCTGCAGCTACCGCAATGGCTTCAAATCCAGTATACGCAAAGAATAGCAATATCGCAGTGGCTGCGAATGCTCCCGATACACCTCCATCTGAAAGTTCCACAAAATCTGGTACAAACGGTGTAAAGTTTGTTCCATTAATGGCAAACAACCCGATGACAATGAAAGCAAATAAAGGCACTAATTTAGATACGGTAATCAAGTTATTCAGAATTTTAGTCATATTAACGCCAATAATATTAATCACCGTTAATAAGACGATGATAATCGTGGCGATGACATCTTTCATAAAATCCCCAGATAGCGCTGGAATGGCTGCCCCTAAGGCTGTCGCAAATCCTACTGCCATAACTGCCCAAGCGATGAGTACAACAATCCATTTAAGAACACCTACTTCAAATCCCCAAAAGTCACCTAAGGAATGTTTTGCGTATAAATATGGTCCTCCATTACGAGTGAAGAATCCCGCTACTTCAGCAAAGCATAAGGCGATACAAATGGCAAGGAATGCATCAAATAACAGAACCCCTAAACTCGCTGGTCCCATAAGAGCATATGCTTTATTAGGCAATAAGAAAATCCCTGTCCCTACAATAGCGTTAATACCGAGGAGAACGATACTCCAAAAGCCAAATTTATTATCTTTTTGTTCCATATTAGACCTCTTTCTTAGCTACCTCTACAAAGTCTTTGAAAATCTCTGCATTCAACTCTGTATGACGCATCATTTCTGGATGGAATTGGTACGTACGTAAGTATGGGTAGTCTGTGCCTTCCATAGCTTCTACCACAGTATCTTTAGCACGACCTACCACCCGTAAGCCCTCCCCTACTTCTTTTACAATTTGATGATGATGCGAGTTAACCATTACTTCTTCTACGCCAACCATATCAAATAATTTGGAGTCCTTTTCAATCACCATAGAATGCGTTGGTAATCCTGCTGTTTGATTTTGTGAATGCTTGATTGTCGCAAAAGCAGGTAGATCTTGATACAAGGAACCTTTATGAGCAACGTTGATAATTTGATGTCCACGGCAAATCCCCATAATAGGAAGCTTGCATTCTTTTGCAAAGTCTAGTAGACGCATATCAAAAATATCTCGTTCTGGCCAAATCTCCCCCAAAGCACGTTCTGGTTCTTCTCCATAGAATTGAGGTGCAATGTCGTGACCGCCAGAAAGGATGAGCCCATCTAAGCGTTCTACCAAGGCTTTTAATGTAGTTTCATCTTCTTGAAATGGAATAATCACAGGAATACCACCTGCTTCTACTACAGATTGCACATAATCATCATTCACATAGGATCGTTTATATCCAGCAAATGGTCCCCCTTGGTCAATCATATGAGAACCTGAGATACCGATTAATGGTTGTTTCATAAGTAACACCTCTCCTTACCTATATAGAGTATACATATAGTACTATGATAAAGCAAAATCTAACATCTGACAAATATAAATATTTAATAAAATAACTTATTACTTAAATATGCTGTAATAACCGTTGTTATCTAGGAAAGGTAAACCCTAATAGAAAAGTGAAAGAGGGCCTAGACAGTAAGTCTGGCCCCCTTTTAATGATAATATGCAGTTTATAGCAATGGTTTACGTACTACGTCGATGATAGATCCATCACGATATTCGATGATAGCTACTACATCTTTAGGGTCTTGAGATACTTCAATTCCTTCTGGTTTACCAACCATATCGTACGCCATTTGTTGTAACTCTTCAATTGTGTAAATTGGCAAGTTAGAATCTTTGAAACGTTCGATCAAATCTTGGCGATTTGGATTGATTGCAATACCACGTTCTGTTACCAACACATCGATACTTTCACCTGGTGTGATAACTGTTTCCACGCGTTCACGAATCATTGGCAAACGACCACGAATCAATGGGCATGTAATAACAGTTACTTTTGCACCTGCTGCTGTATCGGAGTGACCACCAGAAGCACCCATCAAGATACCATTGGAGTCAGTCATGCAGTTTACATTGAAATCAGTATCGATTTCTGTAGCACCCAAGAAAACTACGTCTAAGTAGTTTGTCATGCAGTCTATAGTAGGATCTGCATACATGGATGCACTCATTTCGATATGATTTGGATTAGTATCCAAAGATGCCGCTGCTGTTGTATCAAATGTTTGTGTATCATAGATGGCTTTGATGTGGCCTTTTTCAAGCATGCTTACTAGCACGCCTGTAGCACCGCCAACGCCAAATCCGCCAACAACGCCTTTTTTCTCTAATTTTTCACCGATAAATTTAGCTACTGCTAATGGAGCTCCGCCAGCGCCCAATTGGAAGGAGAACCCTTCTTGAATAATACCAGCTTGATCAAGGAATTCAGCCGCCATTTCAGCAATTTTGATTTGTACAGGATTTTTCGTAATCCCTACGGCACCAGATGCGATACCTTCTGGGTCACCGATAGCTTCTACTTCAACGATGTAATCTACATCTGTTTGCGGAATGGAGATAGGATATACATAATCAATTAGGTTGTCTGTTAACAATACAGTTTTATCTGCATAGTGGGAGTCAACCATAGCGTAACCCAAGGCACCGCAAGCAGATTTGCCTTTACGGCCTGTGGCATTACCACGGTGGTCACAAGCAGGTACGCCCATGAAAGCTACATCAATGTGAGCTTCTCCAGTGCAAACTGCACGAGCACGTCCACCATGGGAACGAATCACTACTGGGCGTTTTAATACGCCTGGGTTCAAGCTTAAGAATTTACCCAATGCATCACGAAGACCAGATGTTTCGATGGCTGTTACTGTACCATCTTTAATCATATCGATTAAGAACTCATGACAAGGAGCCAAGGAAGAGTTAAGGATTGTAATATCTTTGATTCCTTTGGCTTGTACACGGTCCATCACAAGTTTCATCACATAGTCACCATTACGTAAATGATGGTGGAAGGAAATGGACATACCATCTTTCAAGCCTACTTTTTCAATAGCTTCATCGATGGATCCTAGTAATTTATTTTCACCTGGAGTGTGAAGTTTCACTGGTTTACCTGCACGTGTACCAGTTTCTGTCATAGCGAATTGACCTTCATATATACGACGACCTTGAAGGCATTCTAATTCCATAGGAATATCGCGACCAATTTTATTTAACATCGATTTCTGCTCCTTCCTCAAGTTCTACTTTGATACCTGCTGCACGGGCTTTATCTACCACGCGTTGTGCACGTACTACGATAGGACCGTCGATCATTTTACCATCTACAGCGATAACGCCTTTATTATTGCGAAGTGCTTCTGCATAGGAGTTCAACACTTTTACAGAATGAGCAATTTCTTTTTCATCTGGCGTGAACACTTCATGGATAATTTTGATTTGGCTTGGGTGAATGCAAGATTTTCCATCGTAACCAAGGGCTTTAATGAATTCTACTTCTTCACGGAAGCCTTGTGGGTCTTTTACATCGGAGAATACTGTGTCAAGTACACGGATACCTGCTTCACGAGCTGCATGAAGGATCGTTTGACGAGCAAATAACAATTCATGAGCTGGTTTATGTTTTCCTGTACGAAGGTCAGCACGGTAATCTTCTGCACCAAGAGCGATTGCTACTACACGAGGACCTTGTGCGATTTCACGTACATTGTATAGACCTTTTACGGATTCGATAGCTACGATAATGTTGATAGTACCTTCTTCCCAACCGTTCGCTTTTTCTACTTCTTCAATTTTCTTAGCAACAATTTCCACCTCAGATACATCTTCTGTTTTTGGAAGACGAATTAAGTTAGGTTTTGCTGGTACGATCACATCAAGGTCAGCATAACCATATGGAGTTTGTGTTGGGTGGTTAATACGAACTACGGTTTCACCTTTGAATTTCAAAGTTTTCAAAGTTTCTGCTGTTAGTAAACGAGCTGTATCTTTTTCTGTCACAGCTACGGAGTCTTCAATGTCAAACATGATGGAGTCTGCACCGTGGATATCAGCACTGTTGATCATTTTAGGTGTGTTACCTGGTACGAACATCATGGAACGAGATAAACGTTTTTTTGCTAATTCAGTTAATCGGCTCATTATTCTGCGCTCCCTCTTTCTAATGCACCCAATACACGGGCCTTAATCGTATAATCCCAAGCTGCTTTATCGATAGCCGTTACTTTCACGCCGTCGAAACCCGCTTCTTTTACCGTAGCTTCGATGAAAGCACGAATATGCTTACCATAGGCACGCTCAACTTTAGATTTTAATTCTACTTCAATACCAGATGCAATTGGTTCCACTGTTACCAATACATCATTTTTTTCATCAAAGCCAGCCATAGCTGCTTTCACTAGATGTTTCATAGCAAATCCTTTCTCACATAGGGAATATAGTATGAAAAGTCAGAGACCAGTGATATAGAATCACTGGATTCTGACTTCATTAACTAAAAATACTGTCTATCCATCTGATAGAACAAGGCTTATCAGATTAAGCCTACAATGGACCACCAAATTGGTCCAAAGCCAAGTGTTACCACTAATCCTAGTACAGCAACAACCGCACCGGTTACCCACCATTGACGAACTTCGTTGTAACCTTCACCAAAGATGATTGGGCCAGGGCCACCGCCAAAGTGAGTGACAGCACCACCAAAAGCATTCGTCATGAAGATCACAAGACCTAATGTCCAAGGGTCAATACCGGCTACTTTACCTACTGTAAAGAACACTGGCACCATCGCAGCAATGTATGCACTGCCGGATGCAAACAAGTAACGAACGGCTACGGACAATACCGCGATAACTACAAGAGCTAACATTTCATGATGTCCAAAGTTCATTTGTGCTTCTAATACCTTTGCTAACCAAATGAAGAAGTCTGCTTTTGTTAAAGCACTGGATAAACCAAGGATACCACCGAACCAGATTAATGTGTTCCAGCCACCTTTGTTTTGAAGAGCATCTTCCCATTTGATAGCGCCAAATATGTAGCAAGATACCATTGCCACTAAAGCAACTGCTGTAGCATCTAATGCAAACTTAATGCCTAGCATCGCTAGAATAGATGGCAATGCCCAACCAAGCAAGGATAAGAAGAAGATGGCAATTAATACTTTTTCACCTGTAGATACAGGGCCTAATTCTGCTAAACCTTCACGAGCAATTTTCTTATTGTCAATTTCTTTCAGTTCAGGTTTATTCAATATATAGGATACGAATGGAGTGATTAATAACAAGATCAAACCAGGTACGAATAAAGCTACTGCCCATGTTACCCAGTCAATGGAAATACCTAGGATTTTTTTGAAGTAATCCGCTGCTAATGCATTTGGCGCCATTGCTGTTAAGAATAACAGGGATGTTACTTTTGTTACCATGTATGTGTTGGTCATTAAGTAACGACCTACTTTGTTCGCTGTTTCACCAGGCTCAGAACCCAAGGATTTCGCTACGGAGTTCATGATTGGGAATACGATACCACCGCAACGTGCCGTGTTAGATGGTGTAGCGGGGGAAATAATTCCATCCAATAAGGCAGTCACGTAACCAAGACGAAGTGTAGTATGACCGAAGGCATCGATCATATGGTACGCGATACGACGACCCAAACCTGTTTTTACGAACGCTACGGAAATAGAAAATGCCGCGAAAATCAACCAAGTTGTGGTAGAAGCATATCCGGACAATACCTCTTTCGGATTGTTTAAGAATAATGCAGATGCACCAATGGCAGATACTACTGCTACTGGAGCTGGGAATGGCTTTAATACCAAACCAACGATAGCGGCTAAATAAAAGCCAAACAATTTCCAAGCGCCGTCGGCTAAGCCTTCTGGAGCTGGAGTGAACCAGATTATCAATGGGATAGCCCACGTAATCAAGGCATTGATGATTTTTTTGTTCATCTTGTGTCTCCTTACTACATAAGATATAAAAAACATTGCCTATGTTGCTTGCACTCATACTTTCTATAAACGTGAAACTTACTATATCAATAATTATATATAAGGGCGGTTCACCACTTACTAGAATACTAGAACGTGCAAATGTCTAGGCCTTTCTACGCTCTCATTATATCCAATGATTTCGTAAGGTAAAAATAAAAATCCTTTATAAGGCTTATAAAAAATTTATTATTTCTAAAAATTCTTCATATATGCATTTTAGGAATATTCAATAAACTATTGATATTATACAGTCCGCTCATTATTCCTACTAAATTGTTCCACATTTTGACAATATATATCTATGATAATTGCTACTTTTATATACATTAATAGTACGTTAATAGTCTTTTAAGCCAATCAAATGTAAGACTTAGGATGCTCTATGCACTGTAAAATACTTGGGCACACTGAAAGTGAGAGACACTGATACACAAAATAGTTTAACTACAACAAAGCCCACATGCAAAGAGAGCACGACTCTATTAGCTGCGCTCTCTTATGTAATATCTTATACTTTTATCAACTATAAAGACTGTTCCTCCAGACATGTCAATCTATCTATGTACATAGTTAGAGACATGCTGTTTGCTTACCATATGTACACCAATTTCTTAACTGTTATACCCTGGCAAGGTAACGATTTGGTGATTTTTATAATACTCTGTCACATAATCGATGAAAGTTTTCACCGCAATGAGCTTTGTACTTACTTCATCATGGAATAAATAGGTAGACCGCACCAATGGACGATTATCTTTCATCCGCAAAGGTTCTACATAAATACCATGTTCACGGCAACTACCAAGTCCTAAATATGGTAAAATAGCCCAGCCTAATCCTTCTCGCACAAAGTGACGGCAAGTCACCATAGAGTCTAGCTCCATAGCTGGTCTCACAGCCCCTACATTATGCTCTTTCTTCCAATTTTCCACCACTGTTGCAATGGAGCCATCCGTACGATAGTTAATCATCGGAATCTCTCGTAACTCCTTGTAATCTACAGGATGCTTGTATACTAAGCAATATGGTTCATCAAAGAGTCGAATCCCATTGGACACATGGTTATACTCGCCTCTAGCAAAGGCAAGCATCACTTCTCCAGAATTGAACATTTTATTTACATGAGAACTATAGCCTGTCTTCACTTCGATACGAATCTTAGGATATTGTTTTGTAAAATTATTGAGTAAGTGAGGCAATTCGTAATCCGCAAAATTGATAGATGCTGCGATTTTTAAGGTACCTTGTATTTTTCCTGTTACCCTTCCTATATTTTGTCGCAACTCCTCCCTAGATCGAATCATACGCCGACAATAATCGTAGTACAACTCACCTTCTGCTGTTAATGCAATCCCATCGTTCGTACGTATTAATAAGGGGCGTCCCAAAATATCTTCTACTTGCTTTAATCGATAGCTTAATGCAGGCTGTGAAAGAAATAGTTTTTCTGCTGCTTTCGTAATATTGCCTTCTTCCACAACGGTAACAAAGGTTTGCCATTCTTTTGCTTCCATAGTATCCCTCCTTACCATCTATATGAATTAACTGATTATATACTAAAGGGGAGCCTTATCGCTCCCCCACACTAGTGGTATATCATAAATTAACGACGACCGAAAATACGAAGTAAATTGATGAAAATATTGATGAAATCTAGGTATAAACCTAAAGCACCAATCAATTCCACACGTTCCAAGACACTTTCATCTTCATAAGCCACTTCCATGATGGCCCGTTTAATACGATATACATCATACATAGTAAATAAGGAAAAAATTCCTACGGCTATGTAGCTGTATACCAATAATCCAAAGTCGCTAGCCCCAAAGAACATCATAATCAAACTTGCAATGAGTAGCGCAATGACAGCACCCATCAAGAACGTGCCTAATCCAGATAAATCTTTTTTTACCACTACTCCTAAAAAGGCAAAGCTACCAAACACCGCTACAGCCCCTGTTAACGCATATACTACGACCTCAAAAGAGTAATGTAAAGCGATAGCAGTCAAGGTCAAGCCATTCATGATCGAGTAGATGAAGAACATGGCTTTCAGAAATGTGTTAGACGCCGTATATTGGCGGTAGGAAAATAAGAACACTACCGCCACTTCGGCTAACAAAATGATATTAAAATTAGAATGAGCAAAGCGCAACCAACTAGAGTTCGTTAACGCCATAAACCCAATAATCGCTGTAGTCAGTAAGCCCCAGACCATCCAAAGCATAGAATTGCGCAATTTACGATTCACAATTTCTTCGACTACCACTGTATCTGCTTGTGTAGGAATATGATACTCCATAATTATCTCCTATCTTGCGTTTGCAATACCTTCATAAACATTACCACGAATACCATCGACTGTTACGACTTGACCATTTGTCAATTGCGATTGATCATGAGCCCCTAAAATGACAGGAATACCAAATTGAATACCTGTAATCGCTGCTGTCGATGTGTATCCTTCTTCTGCAGTAATAATAGCACCCGCTCGTTTCGCTAATTCCATATATTCTGGCTCTAAATCACGAACTACCAAGATACTACCATCTGCCATAGGCTCTGTAGAGCCGCCGTGATAAATTGGTCCCGTTACAGATAGTTTACCAACTCCACGACCTTTAATCAATACATTGCCAGTGACATGCACACGAATCATATTCGTTGTGCCAGATAATCCAGACGGTACACCTGCTGTAACAACAACTAAATCACCAGATTGAATCAATCCTTCCCCTAAGGCAGCGCTCATAGCGCAGTGGACCATTTCATCAGAATTGGAATGGGAAGGTCCTTGAATAGCTGTCACACCCCAGTATAACTGCATACGGCGTAAGGCGCTTTCATGTGGTGTAACTGCAATGATTTGACAGTTTGGACGGTGGCGAGAAATGCTCATCGCCGTAATACCTGATTCAGTACAAGTAATGATGGCACTAGCGCCTAAGGAACGACCTACTTCTACAGTAGCAGAACAAATAGCATCTGTCGTTTTGGCTTCTTCTAACGGTACTGTATGATTACTATTCACATACAGATCAGATGTTTCAGTTACCTTCGCAATACGAGCCATAGTGGTAACTGCTTCCAACGGATAGTCACCACCTGCAGTTTCCCCAGACAACATAACCGCATCCGTACCATCTAATATGGCATTCGCTACATCACTAGCTTCTGCTCTTGTCGGTCTTGGGTTCGTTACCATGGACTCTAACATCTGAGTTGCTGTAATCACAGGCTTGGAGGCAGCATTACATTTTTGAATCATCATTTTTTGCAATACAGGCACTTCTTCGGCTGGAATCTCTACACCCAAGTCACCACGAGCTACCATCAATCCATCAGAGACTTCTAAAATTTCATCTAAATTACTAAGCCCTTCTTCGTTTTCGATTTTGGAAATGATACGAATATCTGCTCCTTTAGATTCCAAAATACGACGGATGGCCACTACATCACTAGCACGTTGCATGAAAGAAGCTGCTACATAGTCCACGCCCATTTCGCAACCAAACAACAAATCTTTTTCATCTTGTTCCGATACTGGTGGTAAAGATAGAGATACTCCTGGTACAGCTACGCGTTTGCGGTTGCTCATCATGCCAGTGTTCATAACTGTCGTATGAATCTCCGTGCCTTCAATAGAATCAATATGCAATGTCACTAATCCATCAGATAAAAGAATTTGTTTTGCCTCTTTCACATCGTCTGGTAGCCCTGCATGATTCACAGAGCAAATCTCCTTTGTTCCTTCCACATCTCTTGTAGTCAATGTGAAAGCTTGTCCTTCTTCTAGACATACTTTGCCTTCTTTGAACAAACCCAAGCGAATTTCAGGGCCTTTCGTATCTAGCATTAATGCCACAGGAATGCCCGTTCTAGTAGAGGCTAAGCGAACGAGTTCCATACGCTTTGCTTGCTCTTCATGAGAACCATGAGAGAAGTTAAAACGTGCCACGTTCATACCTGCTCGCAATAAGGATTCTACCATTTCTAAACTGTCTGTACTAGGTCCCATTGTACAAACAATTTTTGTTTTTTTATTCATTTCTATCTCCTTATAGTAACTCTACTGCATTCGCCCCTAGTAAGGCTTGCACACGCCCAATCGACTCTTTCGATGGGGTGAAATAAAAACTGCGATTCGTCGCTAAACTACGCTTTTGTCGTTGTAAGAATAAGGTTACCGGTGTATCTCCCTGCAATTCTTGCAACAGCTTTTGTAATTGCTGGCTCACTTGCGGTGTATCATGAGCCGCATCGATATGAATGCAAATCTGCCGCACTTTATCATATTCTACTTTTAATAGTTGCACAGAACTAGCAATACATTGCACGCCCTTTTCATCCGCATCAATACGCCCTTCGATGGCTACTACGCCATCTCGTTGCAATAGCATATGACTTTTTTGATACCCTTGTGGGAATACTACCACTTGCACAGATCCTGTGAAATCTTCCAAGGTTAAGGTACACATTTTTTCCTGTTTTGCCTTCGTTAATCGATCCACTTTTTCCGTAATCAATCCACCAATCGTAACAGTTTTACCATCAAAATCTTCTGGATTTTCTGCTAATCGTCCTAATTGAAATAGTCCTTCTAATTCATCACGATAGGCATCTAAAGGATGTCCAGTAATATAAAAGCCTGTATATTCCTTTTCATCTTTCAGCTTTAGTTCTTTAGGCAAGTCTGGCAAGTCTGGAACATGGATCGTTTCCATTTCCTCTACCTCCGCAAAGAGGCTCACCGCTCCTAAGGCACTATTTTTTTGTCCTTTAGAGCCAATGCCTTGCGCTTGTTCATAAATCTGTAGCAACTGATTTCGATTTTCTTTGAAAGAGTCCATCGCTCCACAGCGGATTAAACTTTCCAACAAACGCTTATTGACCACACGATATGGTATACGTTCGCAGAAATCAACAATGGATGTAAATTGCCCATGTGCCTTACGTTCTGCTAGTAATTCTTCGATCGCATTATCTCCTACATGTTTAATACCACCTAAACCAAAACGAATTTGTCCATTTTGTACGGTAAACATACGCTCTGAATGATTGATATCTGGCCCCAATACTGCTACTTGTTTCGCTTTACACACATTGATGTAATTCGTCATTTTATCCATATTGCCCATGAAGCTTGTCATAGTAGCCGCCATGAACTCTGGGAAATAATGAGCTTTCAAATACGCCGTTTGATATGCAATATAGGCGTAGGCAGCGGAGTGAGATTTATTAAATCCATAGCCCGCAAAGTATAGTAAGAGGTCAAATACTTCATTGGCCAACTCCTCATCAATACCATTATTCACAGAACCAGATACAAAGGAATCTCGTTGTGCTTTCAGTACCGATTCCTTTTTCTTGCCCATAGCTCGTCGCATTAAATCCGCTTGCCCCAAAGAGAATCCACCCATAGCAGAAGCAATCTGCATAACTTGTTCCTGGTATAGAATAACTCCAAAAGTATCTTCTAAAATAGGTTCTAAGATTGGGTGTAAATAGGTCACCTCTTTTTCTTTATGACGACGCTTAATAAAATCTTCTACCATGCCCGACCCCAATGGCCCCGGACGATAGAGTGCCACCAAGGGGATCAAATCTTCAAAATGTTCTGGCTTTAAATCCATTACCAGTTTCGTAATTCCTTCCGACTCCAATTGGAATACCCCTGCAGTTTCCCCTTTACATAAGATTTCACAAGATGCCTTGTCATCTAATGGGATGGCATCTAAGTCTAACTCAACCCCATGATTTTCCTTAATGAGACGTAATGCCTCCCCCATCACAGTCAAGGTGCGAAGCCCTAAAAAGTCCATCTTCAATAGACCTAGTTCTTCAATATTATCTTTATCATATTGCGTAACAAATCCATCTTCATTGGAGTTTTGTACCGGCACATACTCATCTAGGGGAGCTGCTGAAATTACAACTCCCGCTGCATGAGTAGAAGAGTTACGAGCAATGCCTTCTAGCCGTAAAGAAAGGTCGAATAACTCTTTTACAGATTCATCTGTATCATACAAATCTTTAAGTTCTTTTACCTCCAATGCCTTTTTCAAAGTGATACCCAATTCGTTGGGAATCATCTTAGCCAAGCGATTCACCTCTGGCAAAGGCATATCTAGGACACGACCTACGTCACGGATAACAGCACGAGCCGCTTCGGTACCGAAAGTAATAATTTGCGCTACTCGCTCTTGTCCATATTTTTCTGTTACATAGTCGATGACCTTATTGCGAGTTTCATAGCAGAAATCAATATCGATATCGGGCATGCTTACCCGCTCTGGGTTCAAGAACCGTTCAAAGAGCAAATCGTATTTAATAGGATCTAGCCCTGTAATTCCCAATAAGTAGGCAACCACAGACCCCGCCGCACTACCACGACCTGGGCCTACTAGTACCCCATGTTCTCGCGCATACTTAACATAGTCCCACACGATGAGGAAATAATCTTCAAATCCCATACGACTAATAACACCTAGCTCATAATCTAGTCGCTCTTGTAATACCGGTGTAACTTCTGGGTAAAATTGAGGAATATAGGACTCACACACCTTACGCAAATAAGAATGTGCCGTTTCTCCTTCTGGCACATCGAATTTTGGCAAATGCTGCGCATCAAAATTGAACTCTACATGGCAACGTTCCGCAATTTTCAACGTGTTATCCAAAACTTCTGGAATATGACCAAAGAGTTCTTCCATTTCATCGCCGCTTTTCATGTAAAACTCATTACTGAAAAACTTCATGCGATCTACATCATTCCGTCTTGCACCGGTAGCGATACATACTTTAATATCATGCGCTTCTGCATCGTCTGCATAGACATAGTGAAAGTCATTAGAACACACAAGTCCTACACCATACTGCTCAGCCATCTCTACTAATACATCTTGGACCCGTAATTCCTTCGGATCTCCATGGTTCTGAATTTCTAAGAAGAAGTTTTCCTTTCCATAGGTCTCAAGATACCATTCCAAAGCACGATGAGCGCCCTCAATATTGTCCTGTAAAATCAGTTGCGGGATTTCTCCAGCAATACAAGCACTAAGAGCAATGATACCTTTGTTATAGGTAGACAGTAACTCTCGGTCTGCACGAGGCTTACGGTAGAATCCTTCTGTGGAAGACTTAGACACAATTTTTACAATATTCTCGTACCCTTCCATCGTTTCCGCTAAGAGAATCAAATGTTTTAATCGTTCATAGGTTTTGCCTTCGGGGCGGTCAAAACGACTCCCTTCCGTCACATACACTTCACATCCTAAAATGGGTTTGATGCCTTGTGCCATAGCCTCTTTATAAAAATATATGGCACCATACATATTTCCGTGGTCCGTTAACGCTAGTGCAGGCATATTGAGTTCTTTCGCACGACTCACCATTTGAGGCAATCGACTAATGCCATCAATGAGGCTATATTCACTATGACTATGCAGATGTACAAATGGTCTCATGGGCCCTCCTTACTAACGCAATACGGTATGCTTTCATTTCCTTTATTATACCATAGATTGCGTGTTTCAGTGTACCGTGAAAGCGTTTGTCATCTATCAATCCATGGATGCTTACAAAATAAAAATGCCTATGTAATGTGCATAGCAAATTACATAGGCATTGCATTATTTAATAAACTTTACTTCTTGGTACATCGATGCTAGGTAACGTTATTTATAATATGCACGCATCTTTGCTTTTACCTGTTGCCAATTCGGCAACACATCGCTCATGACCTTGTAAAAGCGTGATGAATGGTTCGGCTCTATAAAGTGCGCAAATTCATGAACCATCACATAGTGTGCAAACTCTACTGGACCTAAGAGCAATCGTGTGTTCATGGTAATCTTGTCTTTAGCCGGCATACAAGATCCCCAGCGACTCATCATGTACCGCAATCGCACAATTGGTGTCGGCACGGTATAGCCCGCTTGTTGAAACTCACTATACACTTGTTGTGCTAATGTTTCCATGAAGTCCTGACCTATGGTTTTCCAAAAATTAAGCCACATCCGTTCTACTTTGCTAGGTTCTAGGACGTTAGGGTCACTTGGATATCGTACTAGCAATATATCGTTTGCGACTGTTACTGCATAGGCAGATGATTTTCCTCCTAATAGTTTACCGCTAGATGCATTGCGTGATAACAGATTCTTCTGTGATGGTTTACCTTCTGACAAATTGCCACATACTAAATTATCCTGCGAAGATATTTCCAAATAGACGGACACAGTATGTGGCTGTTCTAGCACTACTCGATACATCTGACCCATCACCATGATCTCTGTATCTAAGGCAGGTACCATGGGATGACCTCTTCTATCCTTTCGTTTTTGTAACGCTTTTTCTATGAAAGCTCGATGGCGGCAGATAAACTCTTCAATCATCCCTAGGGGGACAAGAGGAGAGGCAGACACTCGTACCAATCCACTGGTAGTGACACGAAGATTCATATTCTTCACTTGTTTTCTATGCAGTTCATACGTGATACTACCATCTGGCAACGTCCGAAGTTCTTTCATCTTCTCTCCTGTGTTTTCTATATCATCAATACTGTATTACTCATATATCTATTATAGGCTTTCACTCCTATAAAATACAACAAAATATCGATGCATAACAAAAAGCACAGAATTTGCCCTCTGTGCTTTTTATATATTTTATGAAAAAATCTGCTATAATAAAATTGTTGCCTACCCCAATCTGCAACGGAAAGGGGGTGACTGTATGGAAAGCATTTACTCTTTTATTATCTCTATTTTGGCAAGTGTAGTAGCTTACTATATTTGCAAATGGTTAGATAGAGAATAATTAGGCGACTAACCTCACTTTAGCATTAGTGTAATAATGCAGAACCCCCTAAGGACTTGCACTCCTTAGGGGGTTTGCTTTTTTGACCATACAGAATATATCTGCATTTACTCTTTATCTAGCTATAGTATATCATAATTACCTTATAAACTCCAGCCTTGTTTCATGAGAGATAGAAGCTAAGTCTTTCAATGGAATTACTCCATATAGCATATGTAATTATTTTGCTGCTTTTGCTGCTTTCGCACGAGCGGAACGATCCAAAATAGCTTTACGCATACGGATGTTTTCTGGTGTTACTTCTACCAATTCGTCATCGTTGATCCACTCTAAGGCTTGTTCCAAGCTGAAGATACGTGGAGGTGTTAAACGAACTGCCTCATCAGAGGAGCTAGAACGCATGTTTGTGACATGTTTCTTTTTATTAGGGTTTACGTCCATGTCGTTTTCACGAGCATTTTCGCCGATAACTTGGCCTGTGTAAACTGGCACGTTAGCACCTAAGAATAAAGTACCACGGTCTTGTACAGAGTTTAAGCCATATGGTGTAGTTTCACCGTCTTCGAAAGCTACTAAAGCACCGCGCGTACGGCCTGGAATATCCCCTTTGTATGGTGCATAGCCATGGAATACATGGTTCATGATACCATTACCTTTTGTAGCTGTTAAGAACTGCGCACGGAAACCAATCAAGCCACGAGCAGGGACTACGAATTCCATACGTAAGTAACCAGCTAATTCAACCATGTTGATCAACTCAGCTTTACGAACGCCCAAGTTTTCCATAACAGCGCCCATAAATTCTTGTGGCACGTCGATAGTTAAATGCTCCAATGGTTCACATTTTTGACCATTGATATCTTTGAAAATTACACGAGGTTTACCTACTTGTAATTCGTAACCTTCACGGCGCATCGTTTCGATCAATACTGCCAAATGCAATTCACCACGGCCAGATACTTTGAAAGAGTCCGGAGAATCTGTTTCTTCTACACGCATGGATACGTTAGTTTCCACTTCTTTGAACAAACGGTCACGTAAATGACGGCTTGTTACATATTCGCCTTCACGGCCTGCGAATGGAGAGTTATTAACGGAGAACATCATAGACAATGTTGGCTCATCAATGGAGATTGTTGGTAGTGCTTCTGGATTTTCTGCATCCGCCACTGTTTCACCAATGTTGATATCATCGATACCTACGAAAGCGATGATATCACCCATGCCCGCTTCATTTGTCTCTACACGATTTAGACCATTATATGTGTACACACGACCGATTTTGCCTTTACGAGTGCTTTCACCATTCATCAACACTACTTGTTGGTTTGGTTTCATACGACCACGAACGATACGGCCTACCGCAATTTTACCTACGAAATCATCATAATCAAGTGTGGTAACCATGAACTGCAATGGACCATCGATGTCGCCTTCTGGAGCTGGAATTTCTTTGATCAACACATCGAATAATGCTGTCATATCTGTGGAATCATCTTCCATGGATGCTTTCGCAATGCCATCACGAGCCGATGCGTATACCACTGGAAAGTCCAATTGATCATCGTCTGCTTCAAGTTCCATGAACAATTCTAATACTTCGTCTTCTACTTCATGAACACGTTGGTCTGGACGGTCAATTTTGTTAATAACCACGATTGGTTTCAAGCCTTGTTCCAATGCTTTACGTAATACGTATTTCGTTTGTGGCATAGGACCTTCGAAAGAGTCAACCAACAACAATACGCCATCAACCATGTTCAATACACGTTCTACTTCACCACCGAAATCAGCATGACCCGGTGTGTCCACGATGTTAATTTTCACATCGTTATGCATAACGGCTGTGTTTTTGGAAAGGATCGTAATCCCTCTTTCACGTTCTAGGTCGTTAGAGTCCATTACACGTTCAGCAACTTTTTCATTATCACGGAAAATATGGCTTTGTTTAAGCAATGCGTCTACCAATGTTGTTTTACCATGGTCAACGTGAGCGATAATCGCCACATTGCGAAGATTTTCACGAATCATTCTATACTCCTTTATCTACTTAAGTAGGGTATTCCTAATATTTGTACAAATCGTACTACGACAGTCTATTATATACTTTATTTTAGGATTTTACAAGGAAATAAGGCTCTCTGTGTATGAATCTAAATAAGCAAGCACTTTCTCCACACTTTCTTTTTCAAGGATTTTTATAAAGTTACTCATATATTCCCAGTGAAGTTCTCCATTTTTATTAATTGGTAATATTATTTTTTGTCTACGCATTCTCTTAGCATTAAATTTATATCCATATTGATACTTATTTTTTTGTGAAAGTATCACTTGTTTTAAAAATAAATATGTAAATTCATCACCATATTCTCTATTCTTAAATTTTATTCGTTTTACATCATCTGAGAAAATACAATCATATGAGTGATAAAAATTCTCTACAACACTACCATTATAATTAACACCCAATAAATTACTATCTAAACTTTTATTTGTATTTCCTACAAATTCAGTTACTCCATTGTTTGCATCACTAGCTCCAATAAATGGTATATCTCCTTCAATTTGGTCTGCCTTTGTTAACCGCACACCAGAACTTATATCTAAAATATCTTCCATCCAAAACTCTTTCCATTCGATTTCATAATGAAACAATTCAGGTTGAAGTTTTATAAGTTTATTTTCATAGTAAGAAACTACTTTCTCGCTTTGTAACTTCATCTCTTGTTTGATGTAATCTTCCATAAATTGCCAGTTAGGATTATCTTTTGAGTCAGTAGGAAGGATTATTTTAGTTCGGTTAATTGTATAATGAAATTGAACAATTGAATATAAAAAATCCATAGTGATTTCGTGGTATGATTATAGTGCTAAA
>NZ_RQVN01000009.1 GCF_003992135.1 Veillonella sp. VA142
TCTGTATATATAGATTGTACTATGCATTGACAAATTCATTTGTGTTTATACTATGACAATATCATATGTCGTTCATAAAAATTGTATAGCCAAGCTCAAAACAATTGTCATATATTCTAAATATATGATATACTATAAGTAATAAAAGAAGAGCCATCAACGTGTCTAAGGCGTTAGGCTCATCTCAGAATTCTATAACGTGAAATGTGCCTAACGTGTATAAGTGCTTCCGATACTTATTTTGACGTTAGGCTTTTCACTTACATTTGCATATAAGTTAAAACTGCTACAACAAGCAATCCGAATTGAATTAATAACATTAAAACTTCGAACAGTGTCATAGTATCACCTCCTCCTACAATAGGAAGAGATGAGCCCAACTCACATTGTTGGCCCTTCATATTTATATTATAGCATAATATATTCGCATTGTTTATGTATGTTATTACCATACCATAAAGCAAAACTAAACAAAACACAAGTTTGCAAATGATTCCCCTTGAGGAACGCAGTTAGGCGTAGTAGCCTTATGGCGTTCTTCACTACCTAAATAAAACAAATGCAAGAAGAGCACGGTGTGCCCCCGAACAAACATTATGAAATACCGTTTGTGAGGGGGTATACCGTGCTCTTCCCTTTGCCCTATTCAGTTACGAACGCCACAAGGTGTATAGCGTCACAAGGGTCGCTCCCAACATAAGAAGAACTGCCACATAGTCAACACCTTGAAAACTCACCTTCCGCATAAATGTATGGTTCTGATTTCCAAAGCCTCGAAGCTCCAAAGACAACGCCATTGTTTCAGATCGACTCAAAGATTTCAGCATCAATGGTTGAATCACAGTCATGTAAGATTTTATCTTTGTCAGCCAATTGCCTTCTAACGACATGCCACGGCAAGCCTGTGCTTCTTGTACCGCTTTACTTTCACGTAAAAAGTCTGGCACAAACCGTAAAGCCGCTGTAAACATAAATGCATAAGCATAGGGGATGCGACATTGTTGTACAAGAGCCACTGTTAAATCCTGTGTTTTTGTTGTCACGATGAGCATCATAAAAATGGTCGTCATCGTCAACATGCGCAAAGCCGTCACAATAGCCGAGTCCAGAGACCAACTACCCAAGTATTGTACGATACCTAAGAATGCAGAAAACCCAATTAAAGCCAATAAAGGCTTCCATTGACGGAACAAGATGCCACCAAGTAGCATTAACAGCACTTCAATGCCAAATAAAGCTAATAATAGTTCCGGAGTTTTCATAGCAATGGCTAAGATGGACACGAAGATGGTTGCCCAAATTTTTGTTAATGGTACAAATTTCATCGCTCTCCTCCTAACCTTTCACATGCTCTGCATAGCGCAGTTCAAACTCTTTCATAGACTTACAATACCCTAAATCTGATACCGTTTCACTAAGCACTACGCTCGGCGGCTTTGTCAAACCAAGTTCCAACAAATCCTCACGGTTGGTAAACAATTCTTCTGGGGATCCATCAAAGGCTTTCGTGCCGTATCCCATAATGATCACTCGTGTAGAATATTCTGCCATAATTTCCATATCATGGGTAATGAGTAGTATGGTCAAACCTTGGGCTTGTAATTCTTGCAATAATACCAAGAGTCCCTTAGTTTCCGTCCCATCTTGGCCACTCGTTGGTTCGTCAAGGATTAACAATTTCGATTGCATCGCCAAGGCAGAGGCGATAGCTACCCGTTGTTTTTCTCCACGGCGTAACCCTAATGGATAGGATTCTGCCAAATGGGAAATACCTACTCGTTCTAAAGCCTCTTTCACGATGCTATCCACGGTTGTTTTGTCGTATCCCAACTGTTCAGGACCAAATGCCACCTCTTCTGCCACAGTTTGGCGGAACATTTGACGATCTGGCTGTTGGAATACATAGCCAATAAAACGTCCTCTTTCAGAGGTAGGCATATGCGTAATATCTTGGCCGTCGTAAGAAATCTTACCTTCTACAGGCGTTTCCAAACCGACTAATAAACGGGTCACAGTGGTTTTCCCACAACCATTTCGACCACCTAATGTAATGAACTCACCATTGCCGATGGTGAAAGTCACATCTTTCATGATATCTTGTCCTGGCACATAGGAAAAGCGCAAATTTTCAACTTGTAACATATTAGCGTTCTCCTTTCAACAGACTAGACTGAGCAGATTCCAAGGATAACCAAGGTGTATCTAAGGCGATTCCTTTCGCTGCCAATGATTTATACGTCACAAATAAGGATGGTAATGCATCTACATAGGTATTGGTATCATACATGTAAGACAACACATCTTCTACGGAACTATCGATTTTTAGTTCCCCACCATCGACTAATACCATACGATTTGCATATGGCAATACAGCATGTAAATCGTGGTCGATAACGACAACGGTAATACCATGGTCACGATTCAAGGAACCTACTAAGCGATACAATTCTTCTGTTCCTTCTGGATCTAAAGAGCTAGTTGGTTCATCTAAGACTAAAATAGATGGATTTACAGCTAATACAGAGGCAATCGCTAACCGTTGACGTTGCCCACCAGACAAGCTGTATACATTGCGGTCTTCTAAGCCCGTCAATCCCACTTGATCCAATACAATGGCTGTACGCTCTTGGATAGCCTCCGCTGTATACCCACGATTCTCTAGAGCAAACGCTACTTCCTCTGCTACTGTCATCGTAACGAGTTGTGTATCGTAGTCAGCTAAGACAATACCGATATCATCTGCTACGTCTGGAATTTCTAATTGTGTCACCGCTTTACCGTTGATGAATACCATGCCTTCCATAGTACCACCATAAAACTTAGGCACAGCTCCTGCCATGGCCATACAGATGGTAGATTTACCACAGCCTGCTGGTCCTGTAATGACAAGGAAATCCCCTTCGTTTACAACTAAGTTAATATCTTTCACGGCATACTTCGTTTGATTTCCATAGCGATAACTCATATGGTCGATGACGATAGGAGCTTTCACGGATGGTACAATGCATAAATCACTGTGATCACTGCTGTCCGTCAATTGTTGCCCTTTCACAGTTTGGCGCGCCAATAATTTTTGCGCCGGAATGTACAAGAATGGTGCTACTACAGCATTGATAAGAGCCACCATCAACACCAATGGCCACATAGCATTCCAATACACATTGCTTGGTAAGCCTAGTACGAGATACAAGCAAGTAATGAAAGCGCCACCAGATGCAACCGTACTAACGAAAGAACTCAAAATAGGCATCAAATTTAGTTTACCAATTTTTAAGTTAGATAAATAATGTACTAACACAGCACACGTGAAAGCCCCCAACGGCTCACTGATCAAATTGCCATATGGCAATGCAGATTTTGAGGTAAATACATTGATCAAGGCTGCTACCAACCCGATACCCAAACTTTGCCGAAGAGTTGGGCGAGTTAGATTAATTGCTACACAATAGGTAGCTATCGTCCAATTCGGCGTAACCCCTGCTACACTTGGCGATACAGCATGTAAAATCGTTCCCAATGCCAGCATGATGGTACTCACCGTTATCC
This sequence comes from Veillonella sp. VA142, assembly GCF_003992135.1. Classification (GTDB taxonomy): domain Bacteria; phylum Bacillota; class Negativicutes; order Veillonellales; family Veillonellaceae; genus F0422. Next base: position 3,547 of record NZ_RQVN01000009.1, read on the forward strand.
AACGAAACTGACCGCCCTGTACATGGGTATAACTCAGTTTCGACACATCGTTAATTTCTTTCATTCGTTTCTTCCTTTACCTTCTATATGAATCTTAATTATATCTATATCAAAGACATACTATCTTAAAATATAATTATACTATTTTTTCACAATTCATGCTATCACTAGGGTAATATTTATATCAACAAAAACCGCAACACTTTCTTCAATAAGAAAATGTTGCGGTCTTTACCACTTCATAGGCGATAGCCATTTATCCACGGCTAGCTGCCAATAATTGTTTTGTATACGGATACGTTGCTAGTCCCAAATCTTTTGATGCCAAGGTTTCGACGATAGCGCCGTCTTTCATCACAATAATCCGATCGGTAAGCGCTTGCAAAACGCCTAGGTCATGGCTGACGAACACATAGGTAAACGGTTGCTCTTCGTAAACGTTTTGAATCAGTTCGATGACCCGCGCTTGATTGCACACATCGAGGGCACTCGTCGGCTCATCAAATAAGACAAGCTCAGCGCCGACTGCCATCATGCGGGCTAACACCAATCGCTGTAACTGGCCTCCGCTCAATTCATGACGGTATTTCTTCCACACCGATGTATCCAATCCCACTTTTGAAAGCCACCATTCACAGCGCTCTTTTGCCTCTTGTTTTGTGCCTATCCCAAAATTTACGCAAGGCTCTAGCATAAATTCACCTACTGCCATGCGAGGGCTAATGCTGTGAAAGGAGTTTTGGAACATCACTTGCAAGGAACGATAGAGCTCTCTCTCATTTCCTTTCCATTGGGAAATCGCTTTTCCAAACAAAGAAAGGGTCCCTGAAGTTGGCTCTTCTTGCAAGGACAGCAATCGCAATAAGGTACTTTTACCAGATCCACTGCCACCTGCAATTCCGATGCGCTCTCGTTCTTGCACGGACAAACTCACATCTTGTAGTGCTGTCACCGTTTCCCCTTTGCGGGTATATAGTTTGCTGACGCCCTGAACTTCTAGTATCATACTTTCACCTCCTGCAAGGACTGTAAAAGCAGTTTTGTATATTCATGTTGCGGGTTCGATAAGACATCTTCGGTCTTACCCATTTCCACTAACACACCTTCATGCATAATGCCTACACGATCCGCCAATCTACGGGCTATTTGAATATTGTGTGTGATAAACAGCAACGTATTCTGCAACCGCTGTTGCAACTCTTCTAGGACTTTCACAATATCCTGTTGCACCAATACATCAAGAGCGCTAGTCGGCTCATCTGCAATCAGTAGTTGCGGATGTATGAGTAAACTCATAACGATGGCCACACGTTGTTGCATACCCCCACTCAATTGAAATGGATAGGACTCAAGTAATGCCTTTCCTTGTGGTAAGGAAACAGCCTCTAGCAGATTCAAAATATCGCCTTCATCGTAGGCCTTTCCATGGGAGGCTAAGATTACTTTCATCTGCTCTCCAATGCGTTTGAATGGGTTTAAATAATTACCTGGATTTTGGTAAATCATGGCTATATGTACACCACGTACACCTTGCCATTCCTTAGGTCCATAAGTGAGCAAGTTATCTCCCCCATAGTGGATGGCTCCTGTTAGGTCTGCCTGTTCTAACAAACCTAAGAAAGCTTTCGCTACAGTAGATTTTCCAGACCCACTTTCACCAATGATGGCAAAAATTTCATTCTGTTTTAACGTGAAAGATACCTCTTTCACGACCTTTATTCCATCGTAAAAGACGGATAAATTATCTACGCTTACTAAGTCTGTATGAGTCAATGCTACTATCCTTTGTCATTACACAAGAATCAAATTGGGCTACTATTTCGCCCTCTACACATGCCTACCATCTTGTAAGGCATCACTAATGTAATTTAATAACACAACAGTGATAAAAATTGCTAACCCTGGATAGATCAACAGCCAAGGCGCTGTTTGCAAGAAATCTCGAGCATTCAGCAAGATAGCACCCCATTCTGGTGTAGGCGGTTGTACGCCAATGCCGATCAAGGAAAAGCTTGCCACCGTAATAATCGTGTCCCCCATATGTTGAATGATGACCAACAATAGAGTCCCTCGAAGATTGGGAATCATGTAGTGACGGATAATGCGCCACAAGGACGCCCCAGACATACGTGCTACAACCACATATTGTGCTTGTTTTTCCAAATTCACCAAGTTCCGCGTAATCTTTGCGTATTCTGCCCAACGAGTTAGGCACAGTGAAATGATAATATTTTCCACAGACGGCCCCAATATACCGATGCAGGCAATGGCCACGATCATGCTAGGGAACCCTAGTATCATATCGATGCAGCGTGATCCCAATTCATCAATATACAAAGGACTCATACTTAACAAACCACCGATACAAATGCCAATGATACTGCTAATGGCAATGATGGATATGGCTATGAACAACGAATCTTGTCCGCCCCATAATATCCGTGAAAGTACATCACGACCCAATTGGTCCGTGCCTAGTAAATGCGTTGTACTTACATCTTGTAATCGAGCCCCTAAATTTGTCTCATTAGGGTCAAAGGGAGCTAACTGAGAACCAAATAGAAAGAGTCCCATCCAAAGTATAGTCAGTAAAATGGCCCCTAAGAGCACCTTATCTTGTTTCCATATACGAATCATGGGCGCCCTCCATATCTTCTTTCAGGATGAAGTAAATACATCCATATATCCACCGATGTATTGACCACCACATAGACTAGAGAAATCCATACGATATAACTTTGAATCACAATATAATCACGACTAATAATACCATGCACCATGAGTTGCCCCATCCCTTTGACAGAAAATACCGTTTCAATCACTGCAGAACCGCCCAACATAGCACCGGTCGTAATCCCTAACATGGATAATAGCACAAGGCGCACTTGAGGAATAATGTAATCACGATAGATATATACGGTACGTATACCCATCGTTTTTGCCCCTATCACCGGCAACGATGCATACGCTTGCACCACTGTGTTGCGAACGCGACGAATGTATAAGCCACAAAACCAAATTGCCAAGGTAATACTCGGCAACACGTAAGCACTTAACCCCTTCGTATTTGTCACAGAGAAAATAGGAATCTTCACAGCTAGCGCATATAATAACAATAATCCTACCCAAAATGCTGGTACTGCCAATGCTAGAAATGATACTATACGCACCACATAATCGATCCAAGTATCTTTATAATGCGCTGCCAGTCCTCCTAACCCTATCGATAGGATGCTACCTAAACCAATGGAAACCGCCACCAAGGATAAGGTTCTTGGCAAAGCACTTTGCAACAAATCTACAACAGGCACATTCAGGAAGATAGACTGCCCAAAATCTCCATGTAACATTTGCCATAACCAACGACCATATTGTATATACCAAGGGTCATTAAGTCCTAACTCTTGTCGAATTTGTTCCACTATAGTGGGATCTGGTGTCATACCTTGCAGATAAAACCGTGCTGACACTGGATCTACAGAAGACATTTGCATTAAGAGAAACGTTCCCAATGTGACTGCCAGTAATACACCTACCATAGACGCCAATTTATATAATAATACTCGTACCATATCAATCCACCTTTCCTCTATATATTTTCTCTTAAAGTATATAGGATAGCCTCTCTCTTTGTAAATATAGCAATTTAATTTTATTCTTTATGTCTGATTAAATATATAATTGCAAAAGTATTTAGCAAATCATACGCTTCTAATATATATTCATCTTTATGAGAATTATTGTCTTTTATCGAGGGATACAGTATACTATAGTTATTCTTTAGTTTTTTTATAAGGAGGATATATGAAAAAATGGGTTGCATTAGCAATGACGCTGTTTGTTGCTATCGGATTAATTGCTGGCTGTGGTTCTGATGAATCAAACAAAACTGGCAAGCATTTAAATCTTGGATTATATTGGTTTGGTGAAACATTGAATCCTACACATGAATGGGATGCTTGGACATTGACGCGAATCGGTGCCGGTGAAACGTTAGCAACAGTAAGTTCAGATATGAAATTTGAACCTCAGTTAGCTGATTCCTGGGAAGTGGTGGATCCTTTAACATGGAAATTCCATATTCGAGAAAATGTAAAATTCCATAATGGTTCTATGATGACACCTACGGCAGTAAAAGCATCTATTGAACGTACAATCGCCAATAGCAAGCGTTCCAAAGAAGCTGTAAAGATAGACTCTATTACAGTGGATGGTCAAAATCTAATTATTAAAACAACAGAACCAAATGTTGATTTACTAGCTAGTTTAACTGAGCCTGCTTTTGTCATCGTAGATGTACAAGGTACAACAGATATGGATAATGCACCAATTTTGACTGGTCCTTACAAAATTGTAAAACATACAAAAAAAGAAGAAATTCAGTTAGATAAGTTCAAAGAATACTGGGGTGGAACACCTGCTTTAGATTCTTTAACAGTTAAAGATCTAGAAGATAATAATAAACGTGCTATGGCTCTACAGTCTAAAGATGTAGATATGATCCAAAAGGTCGATAGTGCTAATCGAAGTTTATTTGAGAAGGGTGATTATAACATCATTGAGTCCGCAGGGGTTCGCACATATATGCTACAGCTGAATGTCCGTGAAGGCAATGTATTATCAAATCCAACCGTACGATCAGCTATCGCAAATATGATTGATTATGATGCATTAGCAAAAGTAATCGGTAATGGTGCCGTTACTGGAGGTGCGCCATTCCCTCCAACAGCCAACCTAGGCTTTGACGAACTAAAAAATAAACAACATAAAGATTTAGCTAAAGCAGATGAATTACTAAAACAAGCTGGTTACACAAAACAAGGTGATACCTACATGAAAGATGGCAAACCATTACACTTAGTGCTAGCTCTTTTTGGTAAAGATAGTAGCGTTTACGAAAAACTTCAAGATGATTTAAACCGAGCTGGTGTTGAAGTCGAATTAAAACGTGTACAAGGTCCTGATGAATTACTAACTTTAGCTCCTAATGGTTTTGATATGGGAGAAACAAACTGGGTAACAATGTCCACAAATGATCCATATTGGTTCCTTAGCCTAGCTTTCAAAAGTGGTGCCAAATCCAATCGTGGCGACTATTCGAATCCGAAGGTTGATGAGTTAATTAATAAAATGACAACCACATTTAACGAAGAAGAACGCACAGCGATTGTCAAGGATATTCAAAATGTGTTGCTAGAAGATAACGCTGGTTATTTCTTATACTATCCAAGTGCCACTGTAGTAACAACAAAACGAGTAAAAAATGTGAAAGTATTCCCTATTGACTACTATGTGATTACAAAAGACACCACTGTAGAATAAAGGTATACTATGTTCAGCTTCTTTCTTATAAGAACTGTATAAAATGTAACTATAATAAAATAAAAAGAAACATAAGTGAGATGCATGATATATAACTGATTTCAGATATAATAAAGAAGCCTCACTTATGTTTCTTTTTTTATAGTTTTACTTTTCTCATCGTATGTATTTATGATGTTATATGTAACGTAAAAAAAAGGAAGGTCGCAACCGTCCTTTTTTTGTTTACAACATATTCGAGTTATCAATTCTTAGTAACTAAGCTTATCATATACCATCCACACTTAAAATATAAGGTATCCCAATTATAATCCAAAGCGCGCCATAATGGTATCTACATGACGTAACAATGGTGTTGGATCAAAGCAAGCATCAATTTCTTCTGCACTTAGGTATTTTGCAATCTCTGGATCAGATTTTAATCCTGTAGCGAAGTCTTTACCTTCTAACCAGCGAGCCATAGCATGACGTTGTACCCAACGATAGGCTTCATCACGAATAGCCCCTTTATCCACCAAATGTGTTAAAATCGTTTGGCTGAATACAAGACCACCTGTTAAGTTCAAGTTTTTCATCATATTTTCAGGATATACCAATAATTTATCTACCGTACGTGTTGCTAAATGAATCATATAATCCAATGTAATCGTCGCATCTGGTAAAATCACACGTTCTACCGAGCTATGAGAAATATCTCGCTCATGCCATAAGGCTTGGTCTTCAAAGGCCGCTTGTGCATGACCACGCAATACACGCGCTAAGCCGCAGATTCTTTCACAAGTGATAGGATTTCGTTTATGTGGCATCGCAGAGGAGCCTTTTTGTTTCGGGCTGAAATATTCTTCCGCTTCACGCACTTCGGTACGTTGCAAGTGCCGAATTTCCAAAGCAATGCGATCCAAGGTACCTCCAATAACAGCAATCATGGACAGCAATTCAGCATGACGGTCACGAGATACCACCTGTGTCGCTACTTTCACAGGTTCCAAGCCCAATTTTTCACATACATATTGTTCCACAAATGGATCGATATTAGAGTATGTTCCTACAGCACCAGACAATTTGCCTACTGCTACAGACTGACGAGCCTGTTCTAAACGAGCAATGTCACGGTCAATTTCGGACATCCAGTTCACTAGTTTCACGCCAAATGTAATCGGTTCCCCATGAATACCGTGAGTACGACCGATCATCGGCGTATATTTGAATTCTACCGCACGGCGAGCTAGGACATCACGGAAATTACGCAAGCCTTTCAACAATAGGTCACAAGCTTGTTTCATCATGTATCCTAAGGCCGTATCTTTTACATCTGTAGATGTTAAACCAAGATGAATGTATTTTGCAAACTCAGGTCCTACATATTCACCTACCGCAGTAACAAAGGAAATGATGTCATGGTTCGTTTCACGTTCGATTTCACGAATACGTTCCACCTCAAAATTTCCTTTTTCACGAATCGCTACCGCCGCTTCCTTTGGGATAATTCCCAACTCAGCTTGTGCCTCAGATGCCAATATTTCTACTAATAACATCGTATCGAACTCATTACGTTCGCTCCAAATATGTCCCATCTCTTCACGAGTGTAGCGATTAATCATACCATAACTCCTTTATCTAATCCGTTTTCTCATGGATTTTTTGATTATCCATTGTGAAAGTCATCCCTCATAGGGTGTTCTATATACCCTATCATTATACAAAAATCAGAACCAACTGTCAGCTATTAGTTGACAGTTCAATTCCGCATATTACGCAAGCCTGCTGGGATAGCCGCTACCAAACAAATCAATCCAAATACAACTAGTGCAACAGTACTGTTATATTCCATCATTTGTAGTGCTGCTCTTCCTTCTATTGTATACGCAAGAATAACACCAATCAGAGCCATACTCAAGGTTTGTCCTAATAGGCGTACCGTAGAAATCGTAGAAGAGGCAAAGCCAATATATGTTTTCGGCACAGAACTCATAATTAGATTGTTATTTGGCGGTGCAAAGCAACTAACTCCAATACCAACAATAGCTAAGCTTACCATGATAACTGTCATACTTTCAGTGAACGTACCATAGGCCATACTAAGCAACCCTACGCCAGTGAGTACCATCCCCCACCGAGCAAATTGGGATGGATTGTATTGATCAGATAACGCCCCCATGCGCGGTGCTAAGAATACCATAATTCCAGTTTGTATGCATAAAGTTAATCCGGTCATACGAGAATCAAAGCCCATTATCATTTGCAAAAATAAGGACAATACAAATCCTACGCCAAAAGTGGCGCTAAAGTTCATCATGGCAGCCACACTAGACATAGTAAACCCTAGATTCGATACAAATATCTTAACTGGAATGAGTGGATCCTTACTATGCCATTCTACATATCCTAATACACTTAATGCCATCAGCCCTGCTACAAAAGCATAGACACTCCACCAAAAACGAACCCATTCGGTAATACCAATCATCACTGCACTGATACCCAAGGCATATAAAAGTAAACTTCTCGTAGAAATACTACTATCCGGTGTATGTATCCACTCCTTATGTAAAGAGCGAAAGGCCATCACATTTGCCACAACACCTAGTAAAGTAGTAAATACAAAAATACTACGCCATCCATAATAATAATTTAGAAAGCCACCTAAGGCTGGGCCTAAAGATAACCCTAAATACACCATGCCTCCAATCATCCCGAACGCATATCCCCGTCGTTCCACTGGTACAGATAAAGTTAAAATAGACATAGACGTAGTATATACAATCCCTAAAGCAATTCCTTGCAAGGCTCGATACACCGTCAGCATCTCTACAGAACCAACGAAGCACATAAGCCCCGATATAACCGTGAATATAACACTACCCATATAAAATAACTTGCGCTTTCCATAGATATCCGCTAACTTACCAGCAGGAATCACCGCCACAGTACAGCACAGTAAAAAAGCTTCCACCACCCATGCCATATCATTCGTAGACGCGCCAAACTCGCACATCATATCTGGAAAAGACATAGTAAGAGAACTAGATGCAAAAGGATTCAAAAACGCCGCTACCATCATCGTATATAAAACAGATTTCATCTAATTATCACTCCTAGTTTCAATATACTCTCATTATAGCAATACAAATGAGATTTTGAAAGTTCCCTCCCTCTAGAGTGCCCCCAATAGAAACAACATATCTCCTCCCGAAGTATTATATGCAAAAGAAAAGCCGTATAACTTCAAGAAAACTTTCGCGTAGGGCAGTTTTCTGAAGTTGTACGGCTTTTGACATCATTTACACTCTTGTAAGAGATATGTCGTTTCTATTTGAACTCGTTGCAAAGAGCTGCAAACATCTCTGCATCTGGTTTCACCACGTCATGTATTAATGCACGAGCATGTGGACCACCGTTAGCAGCATATAACGCTTGTTCAAAGGATGGTTTTGTTGTATCTTGGTAAATCAAACCTGTTACAAGACCATTTGTTTCACCTAGTGTAGCAAATGCTTGTGCACGATTTGTTGGATCATAACCTTCTGGCAAATTCACCAAATTATCTTTGAAGTAATCATAGCCATTTTGTTTATTATACGTTACACAAGGGCTGAATACGTTGATGAAAGAGAATCCTTCATGTTGCATACCTTGTTTGATTAAATCCACTAATTGTGCACGGTTTACCATGTAACTTTGCGCTACAAAAGTAGCACCAGAAGCGATGGCTGTTTCACAGATTGGCAATGGACTTTCAAAAGAACCATGAGGAGATGTTTTTGTCACAAATCCCACGTCAGAACGAGGAGATGTTTGGCCTTTTGTCAAACCATATACATGGTTATCCATAACCACATAGGTAATATTTACATTACGTTTGAAAGCATGAATCGTATGGCCCATACCGATCGCGAAGGCATCACCATCACCACCGCAAACCACAACGTTCATATCTTCATTCGCCAATTTCACACCTTGTGCATACGGAAGTGCACGACCATGTGTAGTATGCGCACCATAGGCATAGAAGTAACCACCGATACGGCTAGAGCAACCGATACCAGAGATAACAGCCAATTTTTCAGGCGCAATATCAAGAGCTGCTACTGCATCAGCAATAGCTGCTTGTACCCCGTAATGACCACAACCTGGACACCAGTTAGGGCGGATATCATTTCTATATTCATTTGCTGTTGCCATTATAAAACCTCCTTAATTGCCGCTTTTACATAAGATGTTGTAAATGGATTACCATCGTATTTTAAGCAACTAGAAAGTTTTTCTTTATTCGGCATATGAATGCGGAACAAGTTAGTTAATTGACCTGTCGCATTTTGCTCGCAGATCACAACCTTTTTAGCACTATTATAGAATGGTAGCAATTGTTCTTTCGGGAATGGTTTAATCAAACGAAGTTGTAAATGGTTCACTTTGTGACCTTCTGCCTCCAATTCCACTACTGCTTCTTCAATAGCACCACGGCTAGAGTTAATACCGATCACAAGAACATCTGCTTCCTCATGTTTTGCATTGTTCAAGAATGGTTCATATACATCCGCTACTGTAGATAATTTACGGAAACGTTTGTCTGTTTGTGCCACGTGCATAGAAGGTGCTTCTGCTGGTTTACCTTCTTCGTTATGCTCTAGACCTGTAGACAAGAATAATCCGTTTTTCATACCTGGTATGGTACGAGGGGAAATACCGCTTTCAGTCAATTCAAAACGTTTGAAGTATTTAGGATTTTCCAATGCGGGTAAATCTTCTTCTTTCATCAAATTACCACGTTCGATACCAACACGGTTCAAATCAAATGTTGGTACAGATTGTTTATTCAAGCCTTGTTGCAAATCAGGCATAAAAATAACTGGACATTGGTATTGTTCCGCCAAGTTGAAAGCATGTTGAATTTCGTAGAAACATTCTTCAATACTTGTTGGAGCAATAACGATATTGGAATAATCGCCATGCGCATTATAGCAAGCTGCATCGATATCGGATGTTTCCACTTTTGTAGCCATACCTGTAGATGGGCCAGAACGTTGTACATCGATGATTAGCATTGGCAATTCAGCCATAGATGCCATAGATAAAGACTCAGCCATCAAGCTCAAGCCAGGGCCAGATGTACATGTGAAGCCACGAACACCAGCGTATACGCCACCCATAGCCATCATACATGCAGCAATTTCATCTTCTGTTTGTACCACAGTAGCACCAATTTTATCCATTTTCTTAATCATGTATTCCATCACTTCAGATGCTGGAGTAATCGGATAGGATGCCATGAAACGAGAACCTGCTGCAATGGCACCCAATGCTAATGCTTCATTACCAAGCAAGAACATTTGATCTTTTGGCTCTGGTTTATCTAATGTATCTACTTCTACATCGCCCAATTGTTCTTTTACAAGTTGATAGCCCAATTGGAATGCTTGTAAGTTTTTGTTAATAATATCTTCAGATTTTTTCGCAAAACGAGCTTTAATAGCTGTTAAGAACAACTCTGTTTCAAAGCCTAATAAGGCAACGGACATGCCCAATGCCACGATATTACGCATCAACAAGGAGCCTTGTTGTAATGCTGTTTCGGAAATTGGTAATGCTAAGCATGTTACACCAGTACCTGTGAAAGCTTCAAAATTAGGATTTACTTTGCTATCACAAATAATAAAGCCGCCATCGCGCACTTCTTTACCGTGCATATCTACAGTTTCTTGGTCAAGTGCTACCAAGAAGTCGATATGCTCGCCGACTGTCATAATTTGTTCTAATGCGATACGTAATGCAAATGTTGTGTGACCACCTTTGATACGAGATGCAAACAAACGTTGGCTGTACAAGGAATAACCTTCTTTGGCAAGAATAGTAGCTAAAATTTCGCCACAACTTTCAATACCTTCACCTTGCTGACCGCCCATTTTCCAGATAAAATCTTTACGTTTTTGCAAGAGATTCACCCTCCTTAGGATTGTAATATAGGACCACAGAAAGACTGTATTTATTCAGTGTTTTTGATACACATCAATCTCTCAAAGTTCACCTCTTATAATAGCATTTTTAGTATATTTCATCAATAAAAAATACAAAAACCTCGGCCAAGAGAATAAAGCCGAGGTTTTTGTATTTGAGAAAAAAGAGAGAGAACATTTGAAATAGATTCAAATGTTTTGTTGGGGCAATGGGGGGCGCCCCATCGGTAAAAGTAGGGTCTTTTACCTGGGAAGGTATAAGATGAACCCTTCCCTATTGTAAGTTAGGTAGATAAAGAGAGAGATCTTTATCCAGCAAAGGTAGTGTGAACCCTTTGCTTGAGTTATTATAGCAAATGATTGTGTAAAAGTAAACACATGAATTCATAAATTCCTAGCTTTTTTATATATTTTTTATATATAACACTATAAATTATTAGCATCACAACCTATGAATCCGTCTACTACTAGGTTTTTACTTTTCTTTCTGTTTTGCCAACAGCTCTGCATGGGCCTTTTTAAATACAAATGCATTGCGAACATGCGCCCGCATCCGTTCTTCTGCTAATTGCCCATTACGCTCATGGATTGCTTCCATAATTTGTTGATGTTCTAAATCACAAGAAATGGTACGCGTTTTATCTGACGTACTAATATACATATCACGGTTCACCATCTCTCGAAAATCTGCTAAATAATCTGCCACACGATCATTACCAGAAAATTCCGCAATCAATGTGTGAAAGCGACTATTAATGGCTACCCGCTCCTCTGGATTTTCCGTATGAATTCCTGCATCGCACACTTCTTGTAATTCTGATAACTGCTCCTCTGTGCATCGTTCTGCACAAAGTCTAGCACCCAAGCCTTCCATTACTTCGCGACATTGATACATGGCTACAATCTCCTCCGGAGAGTAGCCTTTCACCGTAACGCCTTTCCACGGTTTAATCACTACAAGATTATCTTTTGCCAGTTTACGAAATGCTTCCCGTACTGGTGTGGCGCTCACATTTAATTGTTCTGCAATACGCACTTCACTTAATTTCACTTTTGGCTTTAAAGACCCCGTTAAAATAGCTTGCTTTAACGACATATATACTTGCTCGCTCAGCGGCAGTCGTCCAATTGAGTCAATACTATGTAAACGATACTCTTCCGTCTTATCCATCGAATCCCCTCCAGGATGTTACTATTCTATACTTTCACCTAGTCTTGGCATACGTAACATATTTCTTTCATTATACGTGAAATAGGTCCTAAAAATCAATGAAATCTAATGTCCCTGTGATATAATAGTAATAACTAATGTATCTGTGTATAGAATAGGAATCAACTATGAGTCGTTGTCTAATTATCATAAACCCTGTATCAGGTGGTGGTCGGGCTCGCCGATACGTAATGGAACTACAATGGCAACTAAGCGCCCTCTTTGATCGCTTAGAAGTAAAATTTACCCGACAATCCGGCGATGCTACCCGCTTCGCCATCGAAGCCTCTAACGAAGGATTCGATGCCATCTTTTGCATGGGCGGTGATGGAACCATCAATGAAACTGTCAACGGTATTGTGAAAGCTGGCTGTCGTGCCAAATTCGGTTTCATCCCCCTTGGCACTGTCAACGATATGAGCCGTGCTTTGGGCATCCCCTTACAACCATTAGAAGCTATTCACGGCTTAAAAAATAGCACCATTCGCCATGTCGATGTAGGTCGTTGTAATGATTCGTTTTTTTGCAACAATATCGCCATTGGGGTCATCCCCGAGGTCGTTGCCTCCGTCACTCCAAAGGAAAAGCAATTACTAGGTCCCTTAGCCTACTTTGCCAAAGGTGGTCAAGCCTTATTTACAACCAAAGATTACCGGTTCCGCATTACTACCGAAGAGGGGACCCAAGAGTTCATGTCACCATTGGTCATCGCATTGCTAACCAATGTAGTCTCTAGCTTTGAACATTTCATGCCTACCGCTTCCGTAGATGACGGGTACATGCGTATTATCATCTTTAAAGAATACTTCATTATGAACCTATTTTTTATTTTACCACTGATTCTAAGCGGTTCTATTTATAATTCAAAATATGTAACCATTTTGAAAGTCAAACAAGCTCGTATCGAAGTATGTGATACTATGGATGCATCCACCAACATGGACGGAGATATCGGTCCTGATGCTCCAGTAGACTTAGAAGTATTACCTAAGTTTTTACAAGTGTACGTTCCTAACAAGCGTCGCAAAAAAACACAAGGATTATTCTACAACCCCTTACAACCTAAAATCTAGCCCTAATAGATACTGAATATACAACAGAGGAGAGTTGAATCATCAACTCTCCTCTGTTATTTGTTAGCTTTACAATTCCACCGTAGTACGAATCCATTCGATAGGACTATTCCGTTTGCTTCCTATATCTATTTGTTGCGCAATCCCTCGCAATCGAGCATCTCGTACCGCAATATCACGAATACCTCCACCTATGGTTGTAGTCTCACGAACACGCATAGCTAGTAGTACCTCCTCCATAGTCAATCCTTGTAAGTATATATGCTGAATCCAAGTATTTCCTGTATTGGTAAACACAATGCCTGCACGGCTATGGCGAATCTGTAGAGCGTATGCATTCCACTGTTCCGTAACACTAGATCCTACAGGATATCCTGCTAACACCACAATTCCTTGTTGCATACGTTCCATCACAAGGTTATTCGTCATCAAGCCTATACCATCCCAATGTAAGCCATCCCCGCTGTACATTCCTTCCATGCGCACATCTTGGATGCCTAGTTGGTTCACTTGAGTAGCATCTACCATATGAGCTGATGCATTTCTTAACACCGTATGTTCCAAGAAAATATCTTTCCCATAATGGATAACGACTAAAGAAGATCTTGTAGTATTCCCCTTTTCATAGCTAGCCCCTCTGCGCATAGCCGCTTGTACTTCCGATTTACTTAATAAACCATTTCTATCAATCGTATCTTGCGTTACTATATCCGTATCAGGAGCACTTTCCGTTTGTAAAAGTTCTTCCTTCCACCCATAACCATCAATCGTACCGCCACGAATCACAACCCGTTCTATGGGGCCCTGGTCATCGCCTTCTAAATTTAACAGTCCTAAGTACGGTGTACCTCCTGTTAGCACATAATTAGGTTTCACAAACGCAGCGCTATCATTAACCGCCATTAACACAGCTCCTTCATCTAACTCTAACGTCATATAGCTGTGCAAGAATAACGCACCTGTACGGTACACCCCTCTACTTAGATGTAAAATACCTCCTGCCGGAGTGTCATGTATTGCTTTTTGCAAGGCCTCTGTGTTATCTGTCACTCCATCAGCTACAGCACCATAAGCGGTCGCCTCCAGGCGTGGTTCTTTGGGCAATGTTTTCACTGGTACTTTGGAAGAGTTTGCTAGGATCGAGCCACCTTCATCAACCATCTTTATTTGCACTACATAGACTGTATCAGCCTCTAATCCACCTAAATCCACCCTCGGAATGATAAATTCCCCGTTTGCACTAGGACGAATCTCTTTCACTTTTTCTTGATTAACGTAAATATCATACCCCGTTAAGCGATTATCATTCACTGGGTTCCAAACCAAGGAAATCGTTGTACTAGTAACACCTAACTTAGGTACTTGCAACTCAAAATCGCCTGCTTCTAGCACATATTTCGTCACCGGCGTTGTATATTTCACATACAGATTCCAACCTAACCCTAGTAGCGCCAAGAGTATCCCTACTCCTATGGCCCACCATATATAGGCTCTATATCGTTTTTGTTTCATTATGTCCATCCTACTCTCATGTATTCGCCATCGCTTTCCTATCTAGCATACAGCTTATATGTACCATTCTACATGATTTACAAAAATGGTCAATACTCAGCCAATGGTGGTAACCCTCATAATATGAGACATAGGTACAATCACCCCTTCTACAGTCATCGTTCGATACACCCTATCCATCTGTTCTAATCGCCCTTGCACCGTATCATAGACGCGCCCATTATGATACACCACACTAACTAAATTCCCTATCACTAATCCTTTACACTGTTTGTCCAATACTTCTAATTGTTCCTCTGAAAGTTCTTTACGACTCTCTTTATATTGCGCCGTTTCCTCCAACAACTCCTGAAACCCCTTTAATGCCGCAAAAGGCATAAATTGTTTAGCCCGCTGTAACAAAGTCATTTTCGGTCGTTTATGTTGCATTATGCCCTCCCACCAATGTATTACGAAACTGCATAGTCCCCTCTTCTTGTAAACTGCTAGCACGAAGAATAGAATTACCACCGAACTTTTCTTTTATGGTCAATACTGTCCGTTCCACTTGATATGCTTTTTCTTCCCCATCCTGAGAGGTAGAAAATAAATCTTCTTCCCAAGGTATGGCCTCACGGTTCACCAAGTCATCAAATCCTACCGATAACTGTCGAATCTCTTGATGTGGGTGGGTAGTTTCTTTATACAGATCTAATACTGCCTGTGAAAGTACCTCTAAGGAGCATGTATACTTCGATAAACGTCGCGATCCACCAGTACCTTTCACGGTCCTATCTGCATACCTCACACCTAAGGAGATGTATTTCGTCAGTGCTTTCTCTGCAATCAGTTCTAACAACAAAGATTCCACCATCTCCCGAAGAGGCACAAAACACTCCTCATAAGAATAATTCCGCAGCAGAATTTGTCCCCTCGACAACGAATGTTTAGCCGGTCGATAGGCATGAATCTCTTTCATCGTGCACGTCTCACGCCCCCAAGCATGATCAATGAGCAGTTCTGCATTGACCCCAAACTCCTTATACCATCGTTCCTCAGACACAGTTGTAATACCATGTAGATCTACTACGCCATATTTATGAAGCCGATTAGCAATCCCCTTCCCGATTTGCCAAATATCTGTGATGGGTTGATGATGCCATATCTTTTCTTTAAACAGCGCCTCGTTAAGGACTCCAATTCCCTGTGGTGCATGCTTAGCTAACACATCGAGAGCCACCTTGGCTAAAAACAAATTACTTCCTAAGCCGACTGTGGCATGAATATGAGTCTGTTCTAGTACCTTCTGTTTGAATAGCAACGCTAGTTCACGCCATGTTTTCTTATATAACCGGCTATATGGTGTCACATCAATAAAATATTCATCAATGGAATACACATGAATATCTTCTGGTGCCACATAGTCCAATAAGACGCCATAAATGGAGGCAGATACTTCCATATATCGTCGCATCCTTGGTTTTACCGCCATATATTCAATAGTGGATGGAATCTCAAACAAACGGCATCGATTTTTGACACCTAATTGCTTCAATGCCGGAGAAATAGCTAGTGTAATCGCCCCTAGCCCACGTGATGCATCTGCTACTACCAAGGGAGTTGTAAAAGGATCTACCCCTAAATCTGCACACTCTACAGAGGCATAAAAACTCTTCAAATCTAAACACATATACACGGCCATACTACCCCTCCTCTATAGGAGTATAATAGCATATTTGTTCTATATTTTCAATATATATGTTCGCTATATTAAACCTGTAATACCATAGTGATACATATTATTTTCAAGAGATGATTATATAATACTCTCCACACTTGACTTAGCTCATTGCTATTAAAACCACCTCATTTTGGTCTATAACCCAAGAATAGATGAAGAAAACAGGCTGCCCCAAAGGACAACCTGTTGTAAGTTTGTGTAATTCAATTGTATTTCTGATTATAAGAAGCGGTTCAAGGAAGCAGTGCTTGCCAAGTGACGATCTGTCATACCCATTTCTGCTGGAGTGCAACCCAACGCAAGACCAATTAATTGGCTCATGTGGATGATAGGCATATCACCATTCATTGGAACAGTTGCTTTTGCTTCTTTTTGGAACATATCCAATTGCATTTGGCAAAGTGGGCATGGTGTTACCACACAATCAGCACCTTCTTTTTGTGCATCTGCATTGATAGAACCAGTCATTTGCATTACAGAATCATGTGCAGGGTATACTGCATGGAAGCCACAGCAATCTAATTTACGAGAGAAATCGATTGGAGTCGCACCTAATGCTGTAATTAAATCAGCCAAGCTTGTTGGGATTTGCATATCTTCAAAGCCCATTTCTTCTTCTGGACGAAGGATATGGCAACCATAATATTCAGCAACGCGAAGGCCAGTCAACGGACGAGTCACTTTTGCTTTCAAATTATCTAAACCATATTCGCGGATAAGAACCCACAAGAAATGTGTTACTTCGCTAGTACCTTTGTAGTTCATACCAGCTTCGCCAAGAATGTTGTTTACTTGTTGACGAGTTACTTCATGATCATCAAGCTCTTTTTTAGCTTCACGAAGCATTAACGTACAAGTGTTACACACCGTAAGAATATCTAGACCTTCTTTTTCAGCCAACGCGATATTACGAGCGTTAGTGGAAAGAGTCAATAATGGATCGATATCTTGAACATGGGACGCGCCACAGCAAGTCCATCCGTCTAATTCTTGGATTTCGATACCTAATTTTTTCGCTACTGCAACGGTTGCTAAGTAGTCTTCTTTAGATGCGCCTTCTAATACGCAACCTGGGAAAAATCCGTATTTCATTATTTTCCAGCCTCCTCTACTGCACGACCGATTGTACGAACACCTTCAATACCATTTACTGGTTTATGAGGAACTACCAATTCAAATGGATTGATTTTGCCATGTTTCCATAAACGAAGAGCATATAGACCTTGTTTTGCGGAATCCAATAATCCGTCTGTTTTTAAGCTCATTGTAACTTCGTTTAGACGACCAGTTTGTAACAAGTCTTGTTTGAACGCGATAGCATGACGAGTACCTTTGTTGGACAAGCCAGCTTGTGTCGCTACACGGCGAAGGTTGGAAATATCTTTTTCTGGTTTCAAATGTTTTGGACAACGAGTGATACAGTTCATGCAATGTACACATTTCCACAAGCCATGGTTGAAAGCTGGTGTAGTATGCGCCATTGGGGACACATCACGGGAATCCATTACAAAGCGGTTAGCTTTTGTATATACATATGGATCCAAGAAGTCTTCACGGTTAGCAGACAATTTATTACATTCGGAAGCACAGCATCCGCAAAGGATACATTCTGTGTTCATAACGAATTTTTTGAAATCTGCTGCTGTTTGACGAGTACCAGTTTTAGTCGTGAATTCTGGTTTTACGAAAATCCAAGGAGCTACTTCTTTCAAGCGACTAACTTTTGCTTCCCAGTCAACTACTAAGTCACGGATTACATCAAAGTTACCGATTGGTGCTACTGTGATTTCATCAGAACCGAAACGTTCTGTAATTTCGTCGATTTTAGCTTCACAACCAAGCATTGCTTGACCATTAACTTTCACGGAGCAAGCGCCACATACTGCGGAACGGCAAGCTGCTACGAAAGTTAATGTTGGATCTAATGTATCTTTAATTTTTTGTAAGCCCCAAAGGATAGTACGGTCTGCTTCATAATCGAAAGTATAAGACTGTACATACGCGCGGCCTTCGTTAAAGCGGTGGATATGATAAGTAATTTGTCTCATCTTAGTACTTCCTTTCTTGTGGTTCGTATTTAGTGAACACTACATCGCGTTCGGACATTACGTATTCGCCATTTTCGCCAAGTTTCCAAATAGCGTGTTTTAAGTATTGGGAATCATCACGTTTAGGGAATTCTTCACGAACGTGAGCACCACGAGATTCTTTACGGTGTAAAGCACCTAAAGCAATAGCTTTCGCAACTGTCAACATAGATTTGATTTCTACATAGTTAACGAATGCCATATTGTAAGTACGGTTGGAGTCACCTACATAGCAAGTTTCATATTCTTTAGTTAAACGTTCGATTACTTCAAGAGCTTCATTGATACCTGTTTCGTTACGGAAGATACCTACTTTATTCCACATAGCTACTGCTAATTCATCACGAATTTCAGCTACTGGACGACCAGAAGTACGGGATGTAACTTCAACGAATTTAGCTTCCCATTCTTCAGCTTTTGCTTGTAATTCAGCATCACAATCTGCGAATGTGTTAGTTTGCGCATAATCAGCAGCACCTGCACCAGATACTTTACCGAATACAACGCCATCAGCTAAAGAGTTACCACCTAAACGGTTAGCACCATGGATAGAAATACAAGATGCTTCACCAGATGCAAAGATACCAGGAATTTCTGTAGCACAAGTTTTGTAGTCAACTACGTCGATACCGCCCATGATGTAATGGCAAGTAGGACGAATTGGCACTGGATCTGTTAAAGGATCGCAATGTTCAAAGCAAAGAGCCAAGTCACGGATACCATGAAGTTTTTCAATGATAACTTCTGGTCCTAAGTGACGAAGGTCAGCTACTACGTATGCATCAAGGCCAGTTCCGTTGAAACCACGACCAGCTGCGATTTCATCTTCGATTGCTTTCGCTACAACGTCACGAGATGCTAATTCCATTTTGTTAGGAGCGTATTTTTTCATAAAACGTTCGCCCTCAACGTTTAACAAGTATCCGCCTTCACCACGAACAGCTTCGGACATCAAGATACCAGTTTTACCAAGACCTGTTGGATGGAATTGGATCATTTCCATATCTTTTAAGCCTACACCAGCACGGAAAGCTACTGCCATACCATCACCAGTAGAAAGGAATGGGTTAGTTGTACGAGTCCAGAATACACGGCCAGCACCACCAGTAGATAATACGATGGATTTAGCTTTGATAATTTCTACTCTACCTTTTTTCATATTCCAGATAATAGCACCACCAGCTTTACCGTCTTTTACAACGATATCTAATAGGTACCATTCTTGTAAGAAGTGTACACCTTCTTTAAGACATTGTTCATATGTTGTATGAAGAATTACGTGACCAGTTTTATCCGCACTATAGCATGTACGTGGATAGGATTGTCCACCAAAGTTACGTTGTGCGATTTTGCCTTCATCTGTACGAGAGAAAGGAGTTCCCATGAAATCCATTTCTAATACGCCTTCTGGGCAACGTTGACAGAAGAATTCGATAGCATCTTGATCGCCAAGATAGTCAGAACCTTTAACAGTATCGAATGTGTGAACTTCAGTGGAGTCTTCTTTTGCTACGTTATTTAACGCCGCATTAACACCACCTTGTGCCATTGCTGTGGCAGAACGTGTTGGGAAAATTTTTGTGATTAATGCTACACGCAAACCATCGCGTCGTGCAGCTTCTAAAGCAGCTCGTTGGCCTGCTCCACCACTACCTACTACGAGAACATCATATTGTTCCATACGTACCTCCTCAAAAACACTTGTCTTATTTTGAACTATACCTCTTACATACTGTTCTTAAAATAAGGAACTATGTTTAACTGCATACATGACTGACATATGCATCAATCTTATAGCCTTATTATATACGGTATTCTAAAGTGTTACAATTGTCACACTACCTCCTTAAAAGCCCCTTTTTTACAAGGGATTAAGCCGTTTTGATAACGTTTTTCACAGGTTTGAACTGAGTATATAACAACATATTATTTTCAAGGTGATTCTCATTCAATTTATACTTATACAGTGTACTTTTATCTTTTCCCCTAACGCTCTTGTTATTACACAATTTTTTAGGTTATATAATTTTTTGTCATTATTAAATTTCAGTTTACAGACATAATAACAAAATACTTCTAAAACATTTGCTTTTCTTTACATGATATTTTTTCTCATTAATTATTTTCATATCCTATTATACTTATTTTGCATTAATATCATGATTTTATTTTATAACACAATATATTGATTTTTATCACACATCAACTACAAGTTATATCTATTTTTTTCATTTTTCTTTTTCTGAAAGTACCCATTGTAAACTGTCTAACAAAAATACAACGGAACTTTTCATCGTCTTTATTTTGTAAAGTATCTTTTCCTCATTATGGTATGCATTTTTGACATTACTAAACCATTGTGAAAAAACAACTGGTATAGTATAATTTTAGAAGATGTTGTGCCAAAGCGCTTCATCTCTATACAATATATTGATATTGAGTCCGTGTGAAAACATATCTATGCACTCTCATTTACAAGCTGTAAGTGGGAGTCCTTTTATGGTCAAGGCCTACTACATATGTTAAACGGATATGCTTTCACATATATTCAATATATGTGCATACTCTTTACAATGGATACAAAAACTACATCGTCAGAAAAAGGAGACACTCATGAGCATTATGATCAAGAAACGTGATGGCCATTATGAGCCATTGTCGGTAGAAAAAACAAAGAAAATGGTAGCCTTTGCTTGTTTAGGCTTAGATTCTTGTGACCCTATCGAACTAGAAATGGATTGTAAGTTACAATTCGTAGACGGTATGACTACGAAACAAATTCAACAAACCCTTGTACAAACTGCTATCGAGAAAGTCATCCAAAAGGTAGACGATGGTTTTGGCAACATGGTAAACCGCATGAACCAAGATTGGCAGTTCGTAGCGGCTCGTCTATACTTATTCGATTTGTACAAAGAGGCTGCTATCAACCGCAAGTACAAAGCTTTTGGGTATGGCAACTTCACTAATTTAGTAAAAACATTAGTGGATGCTGGTCGCTATGCAGACTTTTTCTTAACACAATATACAGAATCTGAATTAGAAGAACTAGGCGACTATATCAAGCCAAAACGTGACTACTTGTTTAACTATGAAGGTATTAAACTATTAGCTGACCGCTATCTAGTAAAAGGCTTCAATAAAGAAATTTTTGAACTTCCTCAAGAACGTTTCATGGCCATCGCCATGCACCTAGCTGTCATTGAAGGCGACAAAAAGGTATACTATGCGAAAAAGTTCTATGACTTGATGAGCGAACTTAAAATGACCACTGCTACTCCAACATTGGCGAATGCAGGTACACCATTCCATCAACTTAGCTCTTGCTTTATCTCTGGTGTAGAAGATAATCTATGGTCCATTTACGATGTAAATGCAAAGTTCTCCCGTGTGTCTAAACATGGTGGCGCTCTTGGTATTTATCTTGGTAAAGTACGTGCCTTGAACTCCGACATTCGTGGCTATAAAAATTCTTCTGGCGGTGTTATCCCTTGGATTCGTTTATACAACGATACAGCCGTTGCCGTAGACCAATTGGGGAAACGTAAAGGTGGCGCTACCGTAACACTCGACGTATGGCATAAAGACTTCTACGAATTTGTTGAACTTCGTACGAACAATGGTGATGACCGTCGTAAAGCACATGATATCTTCCCAGCTCTATCTGTACCAGATATTTTCATGGAACGTGTTATCAATCGTGAGCACTTCACATTGTTCGATCCACATGAAGTATCTCGTGTGATGGGCTTTCATTTAGAAGACTATTACGATGACGATACGAATAAAGCATTCACGGAAAAATATTTAGCTTGTGAAGCTAGCCCTGATCTACATGGCATCGAAGTCAGCGCCTTAGATATGATGAAAAAAATTATGCGCTCTGCCGTAGAAACTGGTACGCCGTTCATCTTCTTCCGGGATACGACAAACCGCGCGAACCCTAATAAGCATGCAGGTATGATTTATGCATCCAACTTATGCCATGAAATCGCACAAAACGTTGGGTTTACTGATTTAGAAGAAGAAATGATTCAAGATGACGGTTCCATTGTAACTCGCACGAAAGCGGGGGACATGGTAACGTGTAATTTGAACTCCATCAACTTGGGTCAAACCTCTGACGAAGAATTGGAAGAAACCATCGCTTTACAAGTCCGTATGTTGGACAACGTTATTACCATCAACCAATTCCCTGTGCCTGAAACTCGTGTAACCAGCGAAAAATATCGTGCTATCGGCCTCGGTACTAGTGGCTACCATCACTATTTAGTAAAACATAAAGTACAATGGGAAAGTGATGCACACTTGGAAATCGCTGACACATTATTTGAAAATATTGCCTACGCAGCCATCAAAGCATCTATGGAATTGGCAAAAGAAAAAGGTGCCTACCCTGCTTTCAAAGGGTCTCAATGGGAAACTGGTGAATATTTTGAACGCCGTGGTTATACCTCTGAAAGATGGCAACAACTGCGAGCAGATGTTGCAAAATATGGTATCCGCAATGGCTACTTAATGGCTATTGCCCCTACAGGCAGTACATCCAACATTGCTAACACCACAGCTGGTATTGACCCAATCTTTAAAAAATTCTTCATTGAAGAGAAAAAAGGTAGCTTCACTCCAAAAACAGCACCTGATTTGAGCAACGAAACAATGTGGTTCTACAAAGAAGCTCATACCATCGATCAACAATGGTCCATCAAAGCGTGCGGTATCCGCCAACGCCATATCGACCAAGCGCAGTCTTTCAACTTGTATATTACGCCACAAATGAAAGCGAAAGAAATTCTTGATTTATATGTGGAAGCGTATAAACAAGGTATTAAGACAATTTACTATGTCCGCAACCAATCCTTAGAAATGGATGAATGCACTAGCTGTTCCTCCTAACCTTTGGTGGGGGTAATCCTAATGAATGAAAAGAGCACGGCATGCTCCTCACAAACGGCATTTCATGATGTTCGTTCGGGGCACATCGTGCTCTTTTGGTATTTTTTGACAATATAAATAACGATCTAAAGATAAAAGCGGAATAAAAAGAATCCATCATCAAAGATTACTTTTTCGCGTAATTTTTTAATACTCTTTCAACCTGCTCTTCTAAATCTTCTCTGTTTGGAATATATAACGTATATCGAGAAGCAAATATCTGATTGGACAAACTACCAAGTGCATATTCTGCCTGTATATTATCCTTATCAGTACAAAGAATAATCCCAATAGGTTCATTATCTGTATCATCATTAATCTCCATTTTGTAATAATTAAGATACATATTAATTTGACCTACTGCTTCCGGCATTAACTTTCCTGTTTTTAACTCAATCAAAACATAGCTTCTTAGTATCTTATTATAAAATACCATGTCTACATAATAATGCGTATTTCCCAATGTTACTCTTTGTTGTGAACCTACATACATAAATCCCTTACCAAGTTCCAGCAAAAATTTCTCAATATGACTAATCAATGCCTTTTCTAAATCACTCTCCATAATTACAGATTCACCTGGTATCCCTAAAAACTCAAATACATAAGGGTCTTTTACAATATCGCTTGCCTTATCTATTTCATTGCCATGTAAAGCCAGCTCCCATACTTTTTCTTTATTTTTATCTCCTACTGAAAGTAAAAGTCTTTCAAATAGTGATGTTTTTATTTGCCTTTTTAATTCTCTCACTGACCAATTCGCATTAATCGTTTCTTTTTCATAAAAATTTCTTTTCTGTTCATCGCTTATAGAAAGCAATTCACAATAATGCGACCAGCTTAATTTGCTAGACACTGTCTGGCAAATTGGATATGACAAATAAAAGTTCCTCATATTTTGCAAATTCGACCTTGAAAATCCCTTACCATATTCTCTTGTTAATTTCTTCGATAATTCTATTATTAACTGTTTTCCGTATTCAGCTCTATTACAATGCCCCTGTTCCTCCTCAACTATAATTCGTCCAATCTCCCAATACGTTTGAACAAGAATATTGTTAACTGATCGTGCAATATTATTTCTTGCAGAATCCATCAAAGCTTTAATACTACAATACACATCTCTATGAATTGTATCTATTATATCATCCATATACGTACCAACTCTTTAGCCCCTCACTGTATTTATTTTTATATTATATCACAGTTTATGTAAATAGTCGTTCTCTTGGCTAATATCAATAATGTAGATTTAATCCATTTTGTGGTGTCATAGTAAATCTATTAAGACTAGCCTCATTTCTAAACGTGTCAAATTGCACACGCTTAAAGTCTCTATTATACTCTTTTATTCTCATTTTGTTATAACACCACCTCCTCCCATAATAGGAAGAGATGAGCCCAACTCACGTTGATGACTCTTCTTTGTCTTTATTATATCACAAATGTTTACGATATGTTGATATTCTATAGGTTTTATATCGTAAGACTTCCATAAGTATCGATTATAATCGAATCTACGCTAATATTATCTAATAATTTCGAATATAGTCGAAATGATATACATAAGCGCTAATGATTTCGAGTACAATCGAAATCATTATTGGAATATACATATACTTCGAGTATAATAGAATCAATGAAAGTGAGGTGTTAGCTGTGGAATATATTAAACGTCCTAAGTACTTAACCCAAATAAAACCATTCATTGATAAGCCTGTAATTAAAATTCTCACAGGCATGCGCCGTGTTGGGAAGTCTACTTTATTAACGATAATTAAAGACACTATCTTACAAGAGGTACCTGATGAACGTAAAGTTTATATTAACTTTGAATCCTTAGAATTTTTAGAGATAAACAATGCCACATTATTGGCAAAATATCTCATAGAAACAACAAAACACTTGGATGGAAAACTTTACTATTTCTTTGACGAGATACAGTTAGTGGAAGATTGGGAAAAAGTTGTAAATGGTCTACGCGTCGATAAAGATTGCGACATCTATATTACCGGTTCCAACTCGACCTTAATCTCTGGCGAACTTGCTACACTTCTTGCTGGCAGATATGTAGAATTTGAAATACAGCCATTTACATTTGATGAGTTTGTAGAAGTATTCCAAGAAAAACAGCTTAGCAAGGAAGAGCTATTCACTAAGTTCATCCAATTAGGTGGTATGCCTACCTTAAAATACTTTAACTTAGAGGAAAATAGTAGTTATAAATATTTAAATGATGTGTATCATACGGTTTTAATCAAAGACGTGTTAACGCACAATAAGATTCGAGATGTAGATATTTTTAATCACATCCTATCATTTACCATACAAAACATAGGGTCCCCCGTTTCTGCAACTAGTATTAAAAAATATTTAAAGAGCGAGCATCGGGATGTTTCCATTGATACTATACTAAATTATTTAGACTATTGTCAGCAAGCTTTCATCCTGAAAAAGGTGCCTAGATTCGATACGGTCGGTAAAAAGAATCTTAAAATCGACGAAAAATATTACCTTACAGATCATGGATTTCGGGCTGCCAAAGGGTATTCTAATACGAAAGATATTGAAAGAGCCCTGGAAAATATTGTATATATTGAGCTGATTTCCAGAGGATATACCGTAGAAATCGGTAAAGTAAAAGATATGGAAATCGATTTTATCGCCACTAAAGATAAAGAACGAATATACTATCAAGTATCCTATCTTATGGAAACAGAAGCTACACGACAACGCGAATTTGGTGTGTATGCGCATGTACAAGATAATTACCCTAAGTTTGTTCTCTCCATGGATACCGTTGACTTTAGCCAAGATGGAATTATTCACAAACATGTGATTGATTTTTTGTTGGAAAACAGTTTATAAATGTATAAATGCTATCATAAGAATGTACAGAAATGATGATATAAGGCTGTATTAAATGAATAGCCCCTACATTCTAATAGAAAGTATACAAAAGCACAGGGCTCGCGTTCCTGTGCTTTTTATATACCATATTTTTCATAAAAAATGCCTAACGTATAAACCAGCCTCAACCTTAATACGTTAGGCTTTTCATTATTTGAGCTAATCTAGCACCAATTGAATAATAACCACTCTTCTTACAATGATAATGGTACCTACTAGGAAATACCCAGATTTTATTTCTCTAGCAACGCCTGATACAGTTTCATTAACTCTGCCACACACGCTTCTTCTGTCATTTTAAAGTCAAAGCCATAGGCCCGCATCACAGCTCGATTGTTATCACGATGGGCTTCTCTCAATTCGATTGGCATAGTTACTTCATCGTATAGCTCTGCCAAGGTGGAGTTAGGGTACAGTTTTCTAGCCTCTAAAATTTGTTTTGCTGTCTTTTCAATGGCTACTCGATGTTGTTCTTGTAATTTTGGCCATGGGAATGTGTTATAAACTACATCCTTAGAATACCTATATCGCATTTCTAATCGACCTGCAAAGGCACGCATCCATGCCATGTGAACATTAGAATTAACGATACCAAAGTCAACTAAATCTGCATTAGGTATTATTAATGTGCCCATAACAGGAATGGTCTCTTTATCTAAAAAACCAATAGGAATATATCTTCTTTTTTCAGAAGATACTCCAGGTATAATTAAATAATGTTCTGGGTTTAGTTGTTCCCTAAACAATGTCGGCGTTAATGCTAACTTTTTGGACTCCGCTGTATTCGCAGCCAGTCTTGCCTCTTGACAGGCCTTTACTCGTTTTAATACCATCGGCATCTGCTTTAACTCATTCGGTGAGCAACCAACTAACCACAAGCAATATCTTTCTTTATTGTTAATAAATTCTGTCGCCCCTACCATTCGTTTAATCCACTTTAATGATTGAGGACATTTTTCTTTAAACTCTAAAAATTCATCTGGTTCAATTTTTAAATGATTATAATCACAGGGTTTATTGGGAGCAACCATCGGTTTTTGTCCAAATAATGGTTTAGAAATGCTTGTGACAACTCCGTCAAATCCTGCTACTAGATATGGACTTATTTTTTCAGTATATGAAGATAGTCCATCTGCATATAACACTTTTTTTATACTATTTTGTTTCCCACTAAATCCTATAATTACACAATGTACTGCTGCGCCATCTGTTGATTCACTACTCCATTTGAAAGTTCTATGTGCAAAAATGATTTCTACATCCATGGCATATAAAATATTCCATAATAGTGCTACTTGTTCCCCTTGCGTAATGGAGTTTGTAGATACAAATGCGCATTGTATATCATTATTTTTCTGTATTAATTCAGCTGATTTTATATACCAAGAGGAAACGTAGTCTAACTTTCTATATTTTTTTGAGTACACATTAAATACTTTATCCATATCCTTCTTTTGTGATTCGGATGCATACTTTGATCCTACAAATGGAGGGTTTCCTATAATATATGATATCTGCTCAGATGGAATCACAGTCTCCCAATCCATTTGCAAGGAGTTACCTTCATGAATGTTTGCATTCGTATGAAGTGGTAAGAAATCCATCTCTTTATGAATAATCTCTTCTGTTTCTTTGAACATCTGTGCCTCTGCAATCCAAATGGCCGTTTTAGCAACAGACACAGCGAAGTCATTAATTTCTATGCCATAAAACTGTTGAATACTCACCTTAATAGGGTTAAATTCTTCTTCATCAAATCCAAGTACCCCTGTACCAGCTGCATCTGTTATGGTTTCTCTAAGGATATCATTTTCTAATCTTCGTAAGGATAAGTAAGATTCTGTTAAAAAGTTACCCGACCCTGCTGCTGGATCAAAAAATGTTTTCGATGCCATTGATTCTTGCAACTGTTTCAGAGCTTTCATCCTAGCCTTGCCAGTTTTTAATGTCATCGCTTCTTTATATTCATTTTTGAATGCATCTAAAAATAAGGGATCAATAAGTTTATGAATATTTTCAATACTTGTATAATGCATACCTCCGTGACGTCTTGTTTCCGGATTCAATGTACTTTCAAAGATAGCACCAAATATGGTCGGAGATATTTCACTCCAATCAAAATTACATGCATCTTGCAATATTAGCTGAATGGCTTCTTCTGAGAATTGGGGAATTTCTACAGCATCGCTAAATAAACTACCATTCACATAAGGAAAGGC
The DNA here is from genome assembly GCF_003992135.1 of Veillonella sp. VA142. GTDB lineage: Bacteria > Bacillota > Negativicutes > Veillonellales > Veillonellaceae > F0422. The sequence continues at coordinate 32,489 of NZ_RQVN01000009.1, forward strand.
TAACAAGCTTTCAGTTTCATAGGGACTACGATTGCTTTCTGGCGTATCCAAAATACGAAATAAGTCCATCAAAGCGTTACGAACTTGATGAGGTTGGAAATCTTTTAAATAATCATGAAATATATTTTTCTTACCAAATAAACCAGAATCTTCTGCATATAGACAAAACACAAGTTTTACACAGAGCTTATTAATATTATGTAAAATCTCATCTTCTGTTAGAAGTGCATTAATTTTATATTGTTGTAATAAACAATCATATAATCTACCAACTAATTCGCCAGCGCCTTTTGAAATTTCCATCTCTCGTTCTATATGACTACTTTTCACATCTACTAAGAAATTAAGCCGATAAAAATCAGTACCTAATTTTTTCAACTCTATAATTTCCACTGAATCATTAGGACGCTCCATATCTAATACATGAAACTCTTTGAAATTACAGCTCACAATCCATCTAGCTCGTTTACTATAGGACAAGTTAGCCGCGTACCGTTTCGCTTGCTCTACTGGTGTTAATTCAGTACCATCTGATTGACGAATAGGCGCATGTAAATCCTTCCCTAAACTTTTTTGTTCAATCAGTGTATGTGTTGCTGGAATCATAGCATCAATATAGCTAGTATGTTCCAGTTGCACACGTTCTTCAAAACAAATCATATCCGCTGGATTCTCCACCCCATACACGGTTTGTAATAATTCCATCCAAAACCTTTGTGTATCCTGCTTTTCATCACCCTTATTTTCCCACTTCTTAGCAAACTCTTTGGCTGCTTTCTCTTGTTGCTTCAGTGTTAATTGCATAATATATCCCTTTATAGTAAACTGTCATCACCTAAATTTGTATCTGTAGATATTCTTTTTACTCGCACCCGATTCAATGTATCTCTTTCTTATATCATTGCTTCTATTATATCATATGCGTATCTGATACTAACTCTACTGAAAGCTATTGCAACCCATTTTACTACTTTTTATTATCTGCTACTATTCTAGTAACAAAGACTACTTTCCTCTTCCTATATCTCTACTATCATGCTATAATAAAGGCGTACTAAATTAACAGGAAACGTATTCTAGCGTAGGGTACACCAAAAAGCACAGGACTGGTACTCCTGTGCTTTTTGCTTGTTATCCGATAAAATAACAATAGGCCAGTCACTATTTACTGTTACTATCTAGCCATTTGCAAATGAAAAAACTAATTACATTTGCCATGATGGAAACAATTAACAGGATAACTAAATCAAGCATAGGGTACACCTCCTTCCTGTCACGGAGTCGGTATAGTGACACTTTTAGTATAACATAAATATTATGATGTTTATTCGTATTTTCTGCCAATATACTAGATAGAAAAATTTGAAACTTTTATCCCTGTTTAGTATAATAAAAATAATCCCTAAGAGGGCAAAATGTATATTATATAATTGTATTAGTGATTGTCATCTCCTATGTTGACTTTCACCTAAACACATAGGAGATATCTCATGGAAAAGAAACTGATTTTTAACGAACATGGTGACCGTGGCACACAAAGTATGGTGGGCGGTAATACGACGAATTTACGGGAATGGAATCGTATTAAGTACGATTGGGCGAATACGTTATATCGTACGATGCTGAACAATTTCTGGATTCCTGAAGAAATTTCTTTGAACGAAGATATTAAGCAATTCCCATACTTAACAGATAGCGAGCGCCGTGCGTTTGACAAAATTATTTCTTTCTTAAACTTCTTGGACTCCATTCAAAGCGAGAACTTGCCAAACTTGAGCCGTTATATTACGGCATCTGAAGTGGCTTCTTTATTGAATATCCAAGCATTCCAAGAAGAAATTCACGCACAATCCTATTCTTACATTTTAGATACGGTAACGAATCCAATTACTCGTGACCGCATTTATGATGAGTGGCGTACAGATGAACATTTACTAGCTCGTAACCGCTTCATCGCTGACATTTACCAACGTTTTAGTGATGAGCCATCGGAGCACAATTTAATCCGCACTGTCATGGCAAACTATATTTTAGAAGGTATCTATTTCTACTCTGGATTTAGCTTCTTCTACACCTTGGCTCGCCAAGGTAAAATGACCGCAACTTCCACGATCTTTAAATACATCAATCGTGACGAAGTGACTCACTTAGTATTGTTCCAAAATATTATCCGTGAGCTTCGCATCGAGCGTCCTGAACTCTTCACTACTGAACTGGAAGCTGAATTAACACAAATGCTTCGTGAAGGTACAGAAAATGAAATCGCTTGGGGTCAATACATTACAGATGATAAAATTCTTGGTATCAACAACACATTGATCGAACGCTACATCAAATACTTAGCGAACCAACGTGCTGATTCCATCGGCTTGCAACCGCTATATCCAGACATTAAGGAAAATCCTATGGCTTGGATTGAAAGTTTCTCCAACTTAAACAGCACAAAAACTGACTTTTTCGAGGCAAAAGTTACAAACTATACAAAAGCAGCAGCCTTCGACTTCGATGATTTAGAATAAGAATACTTGTAAAATCATATACATAAAAGCTACACGTAGATATGTTCTACTGTGTAGCTTTTTGTTTTCTCTATAACCCTACATCAAACCGTTATACCTATGTAATGATAAAAAAATATTGGAACCATTCGTATATGAATAGTTCCAATATATAGTATAGAGCTATAAAGTTATCTTACTCAGCTTTCACCAACGCCCGATGAATCAAGCCAATCACTAGGCCTATACCACCAAACACAATCCAATCCATACCAATCGTATGCATTGGCACTTGTGACGCGAAGAATTGTCCTACGCTCCCCAAGTCTACTTTTGCTGTTTCCAATCCAGACACAAGGGCTGTAATGAACGTACACGCCACTGTCCAAGCATACACACATTGACGGCCTTTGAAAAGGGGATGTAAGAATGCTAATAAAATCAACACGATGGCCAATGGATACAAGAACATCAATACAGGAATCGCGGATGTAATGATGGTTTTCAATCCAAACATGCCTACACCAGTAGAAACTACAGAAAATAGAACGGCATACCATTTGTAAGAAATTCCACCAAATTGTGTGCTAAAGTACTGCGCACAAGATGTAACAAGGCCAATGCTTGTAGTTAAGCAGGCTAATAGGACAATAACTGCCAAGATCATAGCTCCTAATTCACCGAATAGCAAGCGAGCTGATTCTGCTAATACAGGGGCTCCTGTATCTAAGATACCTAGCTGTTCTACGCTGGTAGCGCCCAAGCTAGCAATGAAGATGTACACCACGCCTAAACAACCTACAGCAATTAGACCTGCTTTCAGTGTAGCCCGTGTAATTTCATCTCGTGTTTGTGCCCCTGAAAGTGTGACAAATTCAATAACCAAGATACCAAATACGAAGGATGCCAAGGCATCTAATGTGTTATATCCCTCTAAAAAGCCTTGTAAAAAAGCAGAGCTACTAGTAGCATATTCTACTGTTGGTGCACCATATCCTCCTAACGGAGTGATTAATGATTTCACAATTAGCACGACGATGGTAAGTAATAACACTGGTGTCAGCACATTACCAATGCGGTTAACTAGCTTTTTAGGGTTAATTGACAACCACAGGGTAAGAGCAAAAAATACAATCAGGAATACCATTTGCGCTGTATCTGAGGCAGCACCATCCAAGAATGGTTTTACAGCAATCTCATAGGATACTGTGCCTGTACGTGGTATCGCAAAAGCTGGACCAATAGATATATATAATGCCAATGTAAATAAAACGCCAAATACTGGGTGTACGCGACTAGCTAAACTTTGTACATTACGGCTACCAGAATATCCCATGGCCATAACCCCTAATAGTGGTAACCCTACACCGGTTACGATAAAACCTAAGATGCCCCACCACACATTAGTGCCTGCATGTTGACCTAAGGTAGCAGGGAAGATTAAGTTACCGGCTCCAAAGAATAACGCGAACAGCATCAGGCCGATAGCAATATAGGCTCGCCCTGATAATTGAGTATGATCTGACATACTATCTCCTTTCAAATACATTCTATACTAACAAATATACACTATATACAAACATATTTTATGCTTATTTTTTCATTATAACTAATTATAAGTAAAATAAAAAGCCATTCCCCCAAAGGAAATGGCTTTTTCTATATCAATTATGCATATAATAATATTCTATAATCGATAATGCATACGCATCTATTAACTATAACAATAGACGCAGTTAATCAATCACACGATTCTACATCTACTTTCACATCATAAAATGTACTACCCCAACCATAATCAGTAGGACGTGAGGCAGTCAATACATTCATGGTATGTTCCAAATCATGGGACTGCGATTGCCACCACACACCAGAACTTACAATGGTCCCTTTTGGCACTGCGTCATCAATAACTAAGGCAATGCGCAAAGACCCTCGCTTATTGTATAAACGCACAAACTCGTTATTCCCCACACCCTTACGTTCTGCATCCTCCGGGTGCATACGAGCTATCATCTGAGGTGTCTCATCTTGTAACTCGCAAAAAGAAGAGTCCAATATACGTGGATCCGTTCCATTAATGAGGAAGAACTCCGCTGTATCCCCATGAGCTTCACGGTACACAGGATATGGATCAGCTTCTACTGGATTGTATAACTCGATTTTACCTGATGGTGTATCATACTCCAATTTATACGTATCTGATAGATCCATCTCCACCAGCTCCCCTGCCAAGATTCTATCTTGTACTTCCGTTGGAATCGAAGCGTGGCGTACAATGTCTTCAATCATTTCAAGTTCTGACATGGCAAATACAGGGTGGTCAATTTCCATAGCTCTGGCAATACTACAGATAGTATTCCAGTTAGATCGGCTTTCACCTACAGGTGGTATAGCTTGATAGCCACAGCCAATCGTGTAATGACCATAGGAATTATATACATCATTATGCTCTACAGACGATGTGGCAGGCAATACAATGTCCGCATACTTCGCTGTATCTGTCATAAACCGTTCGTGTACCACTGTGAATAAATCTTCTCTTGCTAATCCTTTGCGCGTCACCGTTTGGTCAGGTGAGGTTATCGCCGGATTGCTAGAGTATATATAGAGGGCTTTAATCGGTGGGTTATCGGCCTCTGTTAACATTGGACCTAGACGAATCATAGGATTTAATCGTGTATCTTTTATCTGAAAGCGTTCCCAACTAACACGCTTACCACCCACGAATTGACTTCCCGATGCACTAGACAAGAGCCCTCCCCCTGTATGCAAGTAGGCTCCCACTAGAGCAGGTAAAGATACTACACACCTCACGGTATTGGCTCCATTTCCATAACGGGACAATCCACTGCCTAATCGTATAAAAGGCGCTACTGCCTGTCCATAGGCTCTGGCAAACTCAATAATACGCTCCTCTGATACTCCCGTTATACTAGCCACTTTCGATGGATTATATTGAGATACAACGGTATCTCGAAATCCTTCATAACCTTGTACATAACGTTCAACAAACTCTTCATTGACCAACCCCTCTTTACCAAGAATATAAGCCACACCTAAGGCAAAGGCTCCATCCGTACCAGGTCTCAAGATAATTACTTCATCTGCTAGCTTAGCTGTCTCCGTATGGTGCGTATCAATGACCCACAGTTTGGCTCCACGTTGACGAGCTATTGTCACATCGTGTAAAACATGCACATCCGTAGCCACTGCATTAAGACTCCACAACACTACACAATCACTGTGTTGTATATCTTGCGGTCGATTCCCTAAGGTATTTCCCATAAGACTTACCCAGCCATAGCGTTTCGCTGGGGAACAAATCCCCTTATCTTGACGAGTGGCACCCAGCATAGCAAACAAAGGATCACCTGCACTCTTTTGTAAAATCCCCATCGTTCCCGCATAGGAGTAAGGCATAATACTTTCAGAACCATACGTATCAATACAATATTGAAACTTCTCAGCAATTTCTTGTAATGCCTCATCCCATGAAATCGGCTCAAATTGACCACTTCCCTTAGGACCAATGCGGCGCAAAGGGGTTGTCAGCCGTCCACTGTGATGGACAGTTCGCTCGTAATGTTGCATTTTTTGACACAAAGTTCCTCTCGTGAAACTATGCGTTTTCATGCCTCGCACCTGTTGCAATCGGTCTTCCTCAACGGTCAACGTTAATCCACAGGCATCTGGGCAATCATAGGGACATACTGATGTCCTTGTATCTATAGGCTTTTTCATCATTCATTCCTTACTAATCATTATCAAAGTCATCAAACAAGTCAAAGTCAACGTCAAAGTCGAAGTCAAAACTATCTCCAGAATCATAACTGGAGTGATCGTAATCATCAGAGCCATCGGATCCTTGCTGGTCATATTCTAACTCATCTTCCATAATATCATTGTAGTTGTTATGGAAAAATCAGTCCTGTTCTGTTTCATTTGCACCAGAAAAATCATACCCTTCATCAGAATCCTCTGGCAATACATCCAATTGACTATAATTACGAATCGTCATTGCCTCATAAGGGTCCACGGGTCCACGGGGTTCTTCTGAATCTCCCACCTCCACCATATCCATGGCTCGGTTCAAATCCTTTGACGTCCCCTCTTGTTGCACCATATCCAAAAACTCATCCGAACTCACTTCACTTACTAGCGTGTCCATATCATCTACTACGGAAGTATCCTTCTGCGGCTCTATAGTTTGTAATTGTCCCCGTCGCAAAAATCGATTCATCCTCTATCGCCCCTTTCACAACCTCTCTCGCATTACTTGTATTGTACCATCTAGTATAGACCTTTCACAATATACGGTTAATTATCACCTATCAAAGGTATACCCTATATACTGAAAGGACCCCTGCAATTAGCAAGGGTCCCCTTTGTATTTATTGTATAGTTGTATAGTTTTAGTAATGTTCAGGATAGTATTCACACATAGGAAGTCTCTATGTGATTAGTTCTATGTCATTTCTAGTGAGGAATTAACCTAAAGTAGCACGTAAGAACCACAATTGTTTTTCATAGTAAGCAATATGGTCTTCCATGATAGCTACTAGTCCGAAGTTACCTTCTTCATCAGCAGATTCACGGATAGCAATAGCTTCTTTACGTAATAATGTAAAGTCTCCTACCAAGAAATTATATACTTGTTCTACAGAGAATTTGTTGCCTGGTTCTTCTTTTAAAGATGCAATTTCCAAGTATTTTGCCACATGTACTACAGGTTCTTCACCTTGCATTTTTACATGTTCAGCTACTGCATCATAATAATCAAACGCTACATCGTAGACTTCTTCTAAATATTTGTGAGCTGGTACAAATTGAGATCCTACTGCGTTAAAATGGAAATTGTGAAGTTTAATGTTCCAAATTGCTAAGTTTGCAATATATTGATTTACTGCTTGTAAGTTTTTCATAACTATTTCTCCTTTTCTTAGTTTTTGCTAATTAGTTTAATTAGCAATTAATAATTATTATTTATTATGTACATATCTTAACATAGTATATTAGAAAATGCAATAGTTTTTCATATAGTTTATCGAAATATTTGAATATAAAAAGTTCCCATTACCTATAACGTAATGAGAACTTATATCATATGTTATTCAATTTTCTTAATAAGCCCTTGTGTGGCGTTATACAAACAGAACCATACAAAGAAACTAGCCCCAGTAATAATCAAATACATAGTATCCGTTAATTCCCCCGACCGATACATCGCCAAGGTATAAAAGAAGGCTGTCATCGTCATCAAAATATAAGATAATACATAGCGCATACCTCTCTCTACCTCTTTATCGGTAAACATTTCTTTCTTAAAACGCATCCAGTAGATGCCACAAAGAACTATACCACCTAACATATTGGCAGCCATTAAACGTATATCAGCCCGACCATTAAAGAACCAGGACAAAGCTACATGATTAATAAATAGCATCCATTTAATGATTGATGTCAAACGGGCTGTTGTAATCGTTTGTGGTTGCTGTGGTTGATGTTGTTTCCTTTTCTTTCCCTTTCCCATAGTATCCTCTCTAATAAATCTATTCCCTATTTCTTAGAATAATACGTGCGATGTGTAGATCAAACGCAAGGCCAAGATGCCAACTCCAATAGATAATCCAATCAAAATTGTTTTTGCCCGCAAACGTTTCGCAATAAAAGCCCCTAATTGACCACCCAATAAAGCACCAATACCACACGGGATAGCCACTTCAAAATGGATATGTCCGCTCAAGAAGTGAGTTAGTGTACCAACAGATGTGGATGTGGCCAAGATAAAATGGCTAGTAGCCGTCGCCATATGGGTAGGGAATCCCATCATATAAATTAGCGCTGGCACATGAATGAGTCCACCACCAATACCAAATAAACTGGATAGAAATCCTACTACTACGCTAACGAGGATGCCCACCACTTTATTATACGTCAATTCTTCTAACTGCAAGGATTCTTCTTTACGTTCTCCTTTTCTCAAATTTTTATAGCCAATAAAACCGGACATGATAAGCAAGAAGGACCCAAACCAGAATCGGAATCCGCTAGCATCAAAATATTCCGCCACATGAGCCCCAATAATAGACCCAGGGAAGGTAGCAATACTAAACAAAATGGCTGCACTATAGAGAATTTTCTTTTGTTTCACATAGGCGATGGTTCCAGAAATCGCATTACAGGTTACGGTAAATAAGGATGTACCTACCACCATGGCTGGTGTCCACTCAGGGAAAAAATACAAAAATACAGGTACAAAGATAATGCCACCGCCAGCACCGATGATGGTTCCCAAGGTAGCTACCGCAATTCCCAATAATACAAATCCTAATATACTTATTACTTCCATACCTTAGTCCTCCTTAGTTAGCTTGGCAAATCGATCTAACTTATGTTTTTTAAAGACTGCTTTCATCCCATGTTTTTCCGCTTTTTTCTCTGCCTTTTTCGCTACTTTTTGCAACACCTTTTCTGTCCATGCATCACCATGTTCTTCTGCATAGCGTTCCCATTTAGACAGCTTTTTTGCCCACTTATCTATAGAAGGAGTCTCTTTTTTATGTTTCGACTTCTCTTTACTTTTTTCCTTCTTTTTCTTTTTTTCTTGTTTTACAATACAACATTTTTCTCGCTCTTCTGGAATGGGAGAATTTTCTGTACAATGTTTACAACGCTTTTTATGTTTCTTTTTTGGTTTTGCCATCTCGAAGGCATCATACAAATTAGACTTCATACTAGTTTGTTTGGTTAGCTCTATAGCAACATCCTCTTGACCAGAGTCCGCACTGTCCTCATCTGCAAACTCCCAGTCCTCATAGTCATACTCATTGATACGTTTCGTTTCGCTAGCACTGCTAAATAAATCCATAAATGAACTGGATATTGGTTTCCGTTCAACAGTTTTCACAACTTCTTCAACAGGCTCTTCTTCCTGGTCAGCCATCGCAAAGTCTACTCCTAAGGCAACACCCACATCATAGCCTTCCACACCCTCATCAGCCACTGGCGTTACTTCTATTAGCTCTTCTAAAGAGGATATCATGTCATACAAATAATGCTCCATTACCATACTTTGGATCCCACGTAACTCTTCCCATTGTTTTCCTAGTAAAACCAACATATGAGCAAAGTTTTCCAAGTCTTCTACCACTTCCATAGCCATCTCTGGAGATTCCATATATTGCGTCTCTAAATTCGCCACATATTGCTGTTGCACTTCCTTACAGTGACCATACGCTTCGTGCAAGCCTTGTAACAATTCCTCAATCCGTTCCTGATCCAATATATATTGTTGCATACTATCCTCCCCTAGGACGATGTCGTGTCATCCTTCAACTTTCGTTTCCACAAAGCTCCCGTGGTAACAATATCTTCTCCAAATCGTTCTTCCAATGTATCTAGCACTTGTGCTAACCGATCTGGCTCTGTTTCTTCACTCTGAAAGAGCGACTCTTGTTCCACCTGTTGGTGAAAGCCACTAACCGTGATCCCCAATAAGCGGAACGGCCCCTGTACATTAAGTTTATTATATAATACACTCGCTGTCTCATACAATACATCTTCCCTATCCGTCTGATAAGATAGTCGTTTTTGCCTTGTTTTGGTTACAAAGTTTGGCAACCTCACTTTAATAGCAATCGTATGCCCTTTAAGCCCTTTTTGACGCAGCCGCTTAGCCACATGGTGCGCAAAATATCGCCATTCGTTGTCTATCTCCTCTGGGTCCACTAAGTCCCTTTCATACGTCAATTCATTACCTACAGATTGCAACTCTCGATTCCACTCAATGGGACGAGTATCGATACCTTTAGACAATAAATAGATACGTTCACTTTGATGACCACAATAAGGTTCTAGTTCATGATACGAATCCAGCTGTGCAATATCTTGAATCTTATGAAAGCCGCCTCGTTGTAATGCCTGTTCCATATGGGCCCCTACACCCCACAATCTACGAACAGGTAAATGTTTAATGTGAGTTTCTTCTTGTCCATGTGGAATAATATATAAACCATCTGGTTTTTTCAAATCCGAGGCCAATTTCGCTAAAAACTTATTCGGTCCAATCCCGACCGATGCAACCAGACCTGTCAACTCCTTAATTTGTTCTTTCACAGCACGACCCACTGCCATAGGCGATTCATAAAGCTTTCCTAGTCCTGAAATATCTAGGAAGGCCTCATCTAAAGAAATAGGCTCTAAATACGGGCTAAACCGATGTAACACTTCATGGATTTGATCTGAAATTTCGTGATACCGTTCAATCCGAGGTAACAAATACATACCATCTGGACATAATTTTCTAGCCTTCCCAATAGGCATGGCAGAACGCACACCAAACTTTCGCGCTTCATAACTGCACGTAGCTACCACACCACGTGAAGAAAGGCCACCCACGATAACAGGGTGACCTTGTAATTCTGGATAATCATGTTGTTCTACTGATGCGAAAAAAGCATCCATGTCTACATGCATAATCCAACGTTTCATATTATTCTGCCACCGCTTGTGGAGCATCCTCAATACGGCAGTACTTGATTTGTGCACAAATGCACTCATCTTTTGTTTTATATAATTCAGGCAAGAATTTTACAAATTCATCAAATGCTTCTTCATTAATGGAATAGCGTGTCCACAAACCGCTACGCACAGAATTTACAATACCTGCATCAATCAATATTTTCATATGATAACTAAGAGTCGATTGAGATAACTCAAAGCTAGCCAAAATATCACAAGCACATAATTCATTACAAGACAACATGTCTACAATGTGCAATCTAGTTTCATCACTAAGGGCTTTAAAAATCGCCGCCAAACGTTCGTATGTAACTTCTAACATTCCCATTCTCCTATATGTATTCTACTGTAACCTTACCCCCTTATTATATACAAATTCCCAAACTAAATCTAATAATTTAAATGAATAAAGGATACTTTTTAGTAATACAACCATGTGATTTTGGAAAGATAAAGACGACAAAGCATAGCTTTGTCGTCTTTATGGGAAGTAAAGGATCTAAGATGTGTTCTTAGGAAAGTTTACAAATATAGTCAACATACTCATATAGTGCATCATGTACCGTCAAAGACTCGAGAGAGGGAGAGGAGCCTTCAACCATAACTACTACAGGAGCCGTTTATTTACATTAGATTTTGCCAACTAAGCCAAGATCTGTTGGGTTCAATGTTTTTTCACCAGGAGTCCATTTTGCTGGGCACACTTCACCATACTTTGCAACAAATTGGCAAGCTTGTACTTTGCGTACTAACTCAGCAGCGGAACGGCCTACACCCATATCACAGATTTCTGCGGCACGAACGATGCCTTCTGGGTCTACCACGAAAGAACCACGATATGCTTGGCCGTCTTCTTCAGAGAATGTATCGAAGAAGTCAGCTAATTCATGTTTAATATCGGATAACATAGTATATTCGATTTTATTGATTGTAGGGGATGCATCAGACCACGCTTTGTGAACAAAAGCAGAGTCAACAGATACAGAAAATACTTCTACGCCCAATTCTTTCAATTCTGCGTATTGATCTTGTAAGTCTGCCAATTCTGTTGGACACACAAATGTGAAGTCTGCTGGATAGAATACAAACACACTCCATTTACCTTTGATATCTGTATTGCTTACTTTAATGATTTCCGGTTTACGGAATGCATCCAATTCAAAAGCTGGTAGTTGTTTACCGATGATTGCCATTCTAATATCTCCTTCAATGTTACAACCTATACATAGTACATACTAGGTATGTGACCATGGAATCAATTTATGTATCTATCATACACCATACTTTTAGAAAAATCAATATAGAATTGTTATCATTCTCTATACCGATAATGCATAGATTACTTTTCCAACATGGTTTCTAAGATAACAACATCAGTTTGTTTCATTCCTTCACGCGCGATAGTTGCCACAGTTTGCACGGTATGGTCAATGTCTTCTTTTACGATTCCTTGGCCTGCTTTAAAGCTATTTTCCGTCTTTGCCTGTGTATATGCCAACAAAGAATTACCAAGAGCCATACCAATTTTCATAGCACAAGATGCTTTCGCTCCATCGCAAACAACACCAGATGTACCTGCTAAAGCATTTGATAATGTTTCCCAAATTACTTCTTTAGATTCATTGAGCAAAAATGCTACCCCAGAAGCTGTGGCAGAGGCCGCACTCACTACACCACAGTAAGCGCTTAACCGACCAATATATTGTTTAATGTATAGGGCCAACACATTAGCCAAGGCCAAGGCGCGCAAGGTATGACTGCGATCAATACCATATTCTTTGGCATACATCATGATAGGTACAGATAATGTAATACCCTGGTTACCACTACCGCAGTTAATCATAACCGGCATAGAACAACCATCCATACGCGCATCAGATCCAGCCGCTGCATAGGCACGCGCTCTATCCGCAATAGAGGAAGAGTTGGAAATAATCAATTTACCAATATTGGAACCATAGTTATTTTTCATCCCTTCTTCAGCAATGGCCATATTCAAGTCCAATTGTGGTCCTAGAATCTCTTCTAATTCCTTTGCATCCACAGTACTGGCAAACTCATAGCAAGAATCAAAGCACAATTCTATGGTATGCTTTGCCACTTCTTCCGGAGATAAAGCAATGACCACTTCCCCATCTTTTTCTGCATAAGAAATAGTAGTATGTGTATTTTGAACAATCACCTTCGATGTATGTTCACCTGCCACGGCAGTGACTTCAATGAACAAGTTTTCTACCCCTTCTGCAAGTTCAACAGAGCAGTAATCCGCTTCAAATAAATGATCTGCTTCTATCACTTGTTCATGGGTAAGGTCTTCTAACACTTCTAGCTCTTTCTCCGCAGTTCCTACTAAAGTTCCTAATATAAGGCTATAATAAATACCTGTCCGTCCTTCTGAGTTAGGAATCGTCACACTTTTCGCATTTTTAATAATATTACCGCTCAAGCGGCCATGAACGTGATCTGGGCGAACACCCAACAGTTCCGCTGCTTTCGCTGCTGCAAAGGCTAAGGCGATGGGCTCTGTACAACCAAAAGCTGGCTTTACCTCACGTTTTAATAATTCTATGTACTCAATCATACAAACCTCCTACTTACCTATGTATAACAACAATACATTCCACCTCTACTTGAAATACATCGTGTCTGTATATGTCATATAGTCTCATAAACTACTGGCGTCTTGTATCATGCACATCCATACCCTGTGAAAATATATAAATCACTTATAGGTGCCATAATTTCTTACGCTTACAACGTGTCTCTATCATTTCTAAATCAACGTCTACACCCAATCCAGCACCCTTAGGTACCTCAATACATTGTGAAAGTCCCTCGGCGCCACAGTCTTTCCTTATACTAACAATCGGTGGACGAGTCAAATCCTGCTCAAAATAGCGTAAAGAATCTGACAAATCTCCTGGCATATAGGCATCTCCCAAGGCTGCTAATTGTACATGCATCCATTTAGAAATACTAGATTCCACCATGGAGCCAATCCAATACTGGATTCCATGGTCACGACAATACTGAATCATCTTAGCCGTTTCTCTGAGACCACCTAACCGCCCTACTTTCACATTGAGTATATCCAACAAGCCATGAGTATGCGCATAGACCAAATCATCATAATTCAAAATTGATTCATCTAAACATATAGGGGTTGTAATGCTCCACTCATGAGTTGTCTTAAAGCGATTATACTCTTCTAGACTATATATCTGAAAAGGCTCTTCTATACATGCCAAATTAAATGTATTCAAAGCCCGTACCTTATCCATATCTTGGTAGCTATAACTTTGATTCGCATCCACCGCTAACATAAGGTCTGGATAGGCTGAACGCACTCGCTGTACTCGTTCATAGCCATCCTTGGGGGATACTTTCAGTTTAATACGCTGACACCCTTGAGATACATACCCAGTCACAGCATCCACCAAGGTATCCAAAGGGACATCACCTATAACGATACCCGTAGGCACAGTTGGTATTAACGGCTGCTGTAATACATATTCCACCGTATTGACCCCTAAGTGAGCACATTGTAGATGGAGCAAGGCATTTTCCACCGATGCCACAGTCATAGGCATCCCTTCTGACAACCATCGCTTCGGTAATGTCATGGTTGCTTCTTTCCCCAATACGTTTGGCAAATACTGTGTACATAACACATCCCAACAAGAGGCTACCGTTTCCTTTGTATAAAAAGGTTCTACGAAGGCCACGCATTCCCCGTAGCCTACATAGCCCGCTTCGTCTTCCAAACGAACAATGAGAGTATCCCTAACACCTAGTTCGCCCTTTGCGGTTTTGAAAGTGAACTTCATCGGTAATTGCACATGGTACAGGGTGATATTTGTAATCATAGGATACCTCTCATTTCTATCATATCACTAGTGTACACAGTCAATACAGAGACATTCGCTAGTAGTGACAGTTATAGGAAAAATTGTTTTAAAATCTGCCGATACACCTCTGGTGCTTCCACATGCACATTATGACCTACCTGCAGCACGATGTGGTGGGCATCTCGAAAATACTGTGCGCCAATAGCTGTATATTTCGTATCTAATTCACCGCTAATATAACATATGGGTATCGTTAAGTCCGATAATCGATGGCCTACGTAAGGCATACTCCCCTGTCCGCTTCCTTCCAAGGTGAAAGCCAACGCATGAGGGCTATTGAGTAATCGCCGTCGTTGAATCTTCTGTTGTACCTTTGCAGGCAAACCTTGTTGTGTCTTGAAAATCTCTAGCTTAGCCCAAGTCTCGCTAAACCAAGTGATATCATGTACCCGAATCCGTTCAGCCAATGCTTGATCGCCTACATAGCGGTCTTGTCGTTTCCCTTCATCTTCTATCCCTACAGATCCACTTTCCAAGACTAGGTGAGTCACTTCCTCTGGATACTCCAATGCATATAATAAAGCCATCCTCGCCCCCATAGAATACCCCATAAGAGCATATCTTTCTCCTGCTACGGCATAGATAACTCTATGTAAGTCGCCTAGCATCTGTGGCAATGTATAAGGTTGTAATTTCATAGGTCGTGCAGACCTACCATGCCCCATACTATCAATACGTATCAGCCGATAGCCTACTACCTCAATACCATCCCAAGTAGACCCAGATTCCGAAAATCCATGGAAACAAACTAGCGGTTTCCCTGTACCAGCTACGCTCACTCCATAGTAATACTCGCCTATATTGATCTGCATACGTTGTATATCTAATGTTTGCATATCTTGAATCATTGCTTTCATATCATTGCACCCGATACACCTTGTGCAATTCACGACTACCTTCCTTAGAGGTAGGCACTTCTATCACATGAATACCCGCTGTCCCAATATAGCGCTGCATCGCCTGTTCTAACTCTGCATTGGTAGTGACTTTCACATAATCTAAGCCATACATGGTCGCTAACCCACTGTAATCAATGCCTTGCGGTGTATTGAATAGATAATCAAAATCGTCCGTTCCTTTTTGTGGCAAGTATTGGAAAATCCCTCCCCCATCATTATTATGCAAGATAATGGTCAAGTTCATACCATGCGTTTTTCCAATGGCTAAGCCGTTCAAATCGTGAAAGAAACTTAAATCCCCTGTGACCATAACGGTAGATTTTCCATTTGTACTAATCCCTAACGCCGTAGACACCGTCCCATCTATGCCATTAGTACCACGGTTGCCGTACACCATGGCTTGAGAGCGTCCTGATGCCCAAAAATAGTCCATATCCCGAATAGACATACTATTCGCTACTAGAATTTGTCCCTCATTAGGCATCATTTGTTGCAACATGTAAATCGTACGCCCTTCAAATAAAGTTGGTTCCTCTTGTACTTTGTCTAGCTGTTCACGACTGTTGGATTCTATATCTTGCCATGCTTTTACATACTCTATATCAGCTATTGTATTCTGAGCAGACACAACACTGCCTTCCTCTGCTTTATGTATCTTATCTATATTTTCTTGTTGCCATCTTAATGCATCGTCATCGGTACTTGAGCCATCACATTCCGCATCAGTCTTATCTAGAGAGCCATGCGCTTTATCTCTTATTCTACTGCCTCTCTCCGGTACACCAAATAATCCTCTATACGCTTCTACTAAAAATACATCTATATCAGTCATGACATGTATAGTCGTCGTCAAACTAGGATTTATCACATCTGCATTAGGGCTCACCGTAATATAGTCGATGTCCGTCAAGGTCGTCATCCATTGTTGAATCCGCTTCGACACTGGAATTTGTCCCAATTGGATCACCACATCTGGTCGCAATTCCTTCCATCGTTCATGATGATCCAAGAACGCATCGTAGGTGCTGATTACTCCCTCGTATTGGCGCAAATTAGACAAAGGGTCTGCTATCACAACAGCGCCGATTCGGTCTGCAAATTCTACCACTGCTTTAGGATTCGTCACATTAGGCCCACCCAAGATGAGCACTCGCTTTCCGCCCAATAACGGTGCCAATGTTGGTATTTTCTCATGTTTCACGAGGTAGAATGGTTTCTCACTGCGTCCCTGTGTAAAATATTCTTCCTCACAATTAGGCACCAAGGGCTCAAACAAAGGTACATTGATGTGTACCGGTCCCAGTTTGTGGTCATTCGCTTTCAAATAGGCACGGCGTGCTACTTGACGAGGGTATGTATAATAGTGACTTTCACCAGGCACAGACAATTCCTCATAATAGTTCACGGCAGTGCCAAAATATTTCTGTTGGTCAATGGTCTGCGGTGCCCCTACCTGTTGCAAGGTGTACGGACGGTCCGCGGACAAGATAATCATAGGCACACCGCTGTGCTTCGCTTCCACTACAGCAGGACCATAATGTGCCAAAGCAGACCCCGATGTGCATACCAATACGGCAGGCTCACCCTGCGCTTTGGCAATGCCCAATGCCATAAACCCAGCGGACCGCTCATCAATATTCATATATGTATGAAAGCCTCCATGGCTTTGAAAGAGCATGGCTAATGTAGTCGACCGTGAACCGGGGCTAAACACCGCATGGCGCACCCCTAATTGGTACAACTCATCCACCAAACTTGCTATATATTCGTTCATATGTTATCTCCCATACCAACCTGTGGTATTGTGTTATCGTTAATAGTAACTATCTACTATGTATTATACCATTGTTTATACATTCTGTGCGTATTCTCCTATCCTACACAGCTTTTTTTAATACCTACAGTAACACGAATCATTTCTCATAGAATTGTTTCTACTACTCATGCTACAAACTATTTGTAACATATGTTAAGAAATAGCAAAGAGTTTCAAAACATTATACTAAAAAGGAATGTCGACTTCTCAACATTCCTTTTTAATTTCCTATATCTATTCAATATATTTGTGCGGATTCATCATCCTATCCTGCTCGATTGCATCCCTAATTTAATCTATACATCAATGTATAATCCTATAACGCATCCAATATAGTACCCATTTTATTGATAGTTTCTTCATATTCTTCATTACTGTTGGATTCACTCACAATACCGCATCCTGCATAGGCATAGAGTCGGTTGCCTATGATAAGGGCAGACCGAATAGCAACCACTAGAATACCATCCCCCATATCTTTCATAAATCCGAAAGGCGCCGCATACATGCCACGCTCATGAGCTTCGTACTTCGCCAGCAAATCCATGGCCAGATCTCGTGGCTCTCCACCTAAGGCTGGTGTAGGATGTAATAATTGACCCCATTCGATGAGGGATTTCGTGCTATCCTTGGCGGTGATGATAGTCCGCAAATGGTATAACCGAGACAGTTCCATAATGCCCGTTTCTCCTACGGTCACGTCCTCCGTCACTTGCCGCATCGTTTGTACAATACGATCTCGCACAATATTGTGCTCCACTCGATTTTTATGGTCATTTAGGAATCGTTCTTTCGTCCACGCCTTAGGACCAAACTTCGGTGCCGTTCCTGCCAAAGCATAGCTTAGAATTTCATCGCCCCGATGGCGCACGAGAATTTCAGGGGAGGCCCCCACAAAAGTACGCCCCTCTTTCTCATATCCAAAAATAAAGCAATTCGGATTGTTCTCCACCAAGCGGTCCAATATGCTCACCACATCAAACGTTGTAGGGCTAGTAAACTCTACCTCACGAGAGGAAACCACCTTCGTCATGCTCCCTGCGTGAATATTTGTCAAAATGGCATCCATCAAGGTGTCCCAATCTTGTCTATCATCACTGGTCTCTGTAAACGTATGGTCTATGCGCTCAATCCTATGGCGTTGTATATCCACGCCCTCCCCTGAGTGCAGGTAAAAGGACTCCCCATTTTCTACAATATAATAATGGGTAAAAGCCACCATTTCATGGCCCATATTACACCATTTTTCATCTTTCACCGTCGGAAAGAACGTGCCACCATAAAATACGTACGCATATTGTTCCCGGTCGCTATCGTCTTTCACCACAGCCAATCGTTTGGCTCCTACCACCACACGATCGCTTTGACGGTCCACCCAAAAGACCCGTTCCTCTCCGTCGAAGTTTAGCCAAAACTCCAAAGGATTATCTAATTGTAAAGGCTCCTTAGTATATTTCATATGACTCCTCATCATTCGTAGTGTATCTACTGCTATCTATGCTCTATATAGCAAGTTATTCCACGTGTTAGCTTAGGTCTATATAAGCACATATCTAGCAATCTACATGTTACTATTCCTAACGCAATCTTTCTATAACCCCTATCCCGTATAGCTAGGAAGCACTAGAAAACTTGCTACATCATACTTTATTACAATTATACCACATGCATCACATAGTATAGGCTACATAATAGTCTGAGAGATTACTATTTGACTGTATTACAATTATCCCCCCCTTCAACGGCTGACAGAACTTCAAGATTAGTAGGCCTCATTACACGCTTTTCTTCACACTACCTTGTATAAACAAAGGTCCTTCTACTGGCTTTGCTGACGATGCCTTAGATTACGGTGTGAACAAATAGTTCTCGCAAACTCATATTCCCTATTTCGTCCCATGCGTCTTTCCATTTGTCTTTCCAATTCATATTCATACCTCTTTCTGTCATCAAAAATACAATAATGGGTGCTTTCAGTATAGCGAATCAGAATGACAAAATATGTCATTATGAAAGAGAATTTTTAATAAAAAAATACATGCTAGGATTCCCCACATGCATTTCATTATTCTTTTACTACCTCTACATCAAAAGGTTTCAGCAGTATATAACTTTACAACCGTTCCTTCCTATCCTGTATATCCTACATCATCAGCTAGTATATAAATTGCCCTATTTCTGATATACTTATAGATACATAACTATATGAAATAAACTACTTACTATAACTTGCGAGTCGGTCTACGACATCTCAGATAACAAAGGAGTTTTTATGCGATATACTACACGAATGACTAAAGAGCAAGCCAAAGAAATCTATGCTGACCTAGGGTATCTGTCTCAACCTTTCCCCTATGCGTCTGCCCCATTTCTTGAAAGTTACGCTCGTCTGTTAGGACTTTCACCAGCCCCTGCTAGTACAGCACGTATTTTAGAAATCGGATCTTCCTACGGCGGTAATTTAATTTCCCAGGCTCTGTTCTATCCGCATGCGACTTTCACAGGTATCGAAATTGCCCCAACCCAAGTGAGCGTAGGTAAGACCTACATCGACCAATTGGGCATCACGAACCTTGGTTTGTTAGAAGGTGATGTGAATGAAAGTCACGAACACCTAGGCACTTACGATTACATCATTGCCCATGGTTTCTATTCTTGGGTCGACGAGGAAACGAAAGACAATTTCCTTCGCCTCTGCAAAGAACATCTAGCAGAGAATGGTATCCTGTACATGTCCTATAATACCTACCCAGGTTGGCATAAAATGGACAGTGTTCGCTCTCTCTTAGAGTTTGCCAATAAAGATATCGACACCTTAAACCATCGCGAAAAAGTACGTCACGGTAAAACAGTAGCCAGTAAACTAGGTGCTCTCATGCTCGAATACGATACAGTAAAAACCCAACAGGCATCATTTTTACAATCTTTGCGTCATACATTACAAAAGCAAGATTGCTACGTTGGCCATGATCATTTAGAACCAGTGAACACACCAATGTACTTTCACCAATGCATGGACCATATGGCAGAACATGGATTTACCTACCTCTGTGACTGCGATCTAAATTTATCATTCTCGGATGTGTATGATGAAACATTGCGTACTAAATTACAAGAGCTTGCGCCTCATGATCCATTGGCACGAGAACAGTACATCGATTTCATGCTGAACACAGCATTCCGTAAATCCTTGTTCACCCACAAAGGGGCTACGCCAAAACGCATCACGAAAGCATCTGTCACAGATACAGGATTCCAACACAGCTTGGGGCAATTCCTATTCACACTACGCATTCCATCGGAACATTTAGAGTCTATCTTTGAAGACTTGGCAAAACGGATGCCAGCCTCTGCAACAGATGCTACTAATGAACATGTAAATGCATTGTCTACCGATAGCGATACTAATAATGCTGATGCATCTAATGATAACTCTGGCGATACCTCTGATAATGCTGGTAATACTAATCATACTGAATCTATAACTAAGGGCTTGGCAAATTTGTTCCAACAAGAGGGCCCACATTTCTATGTGAAAAACAACACCTTAGTGACCTATACAGGAGAACATCCAATCCCTGACATGTGCTTACCATGGTTCTATCAATTCTTAGTAGAGCACATCATCCAAGGTGGTATTAGCCTATCTGTGTTGGAGACAGAGCATCCTTTCAAGCATCATGTATTTGAAGAAAACAAAAGCTTCATCCCTGAGCGATATATCCCATTCGTAGAGGTTATGCCACAAGAAGGTGTGAACGCTTACATCTACCCTGGCAATCGTTACAATGATCCTATTTCTGATTTCAACGAAGAAGATTTAGAGTTCATGAAGCTCCTCAGTAAACCAACCACAAAATATGATATAATGTGCAAAATCTACGAGGCCATGACAGAAGAACGCATTAGCCCTTTAGCTCTACAACAATCTAATAAATACACCATGATTCTCGCTTTCTATGAAGAAATGATTCGTCGTATGGAATACTTTGGATTCTTAGAAGTGGACGAAACACAATTTAGTTGATACTACAACAGCGACTCCATTCCACCGGATAGAGTCGCTGTTTTTTTGGTACTAAAGCAAAAAAGGCTGCAACAGAATGAGTAAAACTCATCCTATTACAACCAAATTGCGTTTGATTATACAAGCTCAAGAATAGCCAATGGAGCTGCATCGCCTTTACGAAGGCCAAGTTTGATTACACGAGTGTAACCACCTTTACGCTCAGCATATTTTGGAGCAATTTCATCAAATAATTTTTTTACTGCATCTTCGTTCATAAGAAAAGCAAGAACTTGACGACGAGCATGTAAGTCGCCACGTTTGCCCAATGTAATCATTTCATCAACATATTTGCGAAGCTCTTTTGCTTTTGCTTCTGTTGTTTCAATGCGTTCATGTACGAAGAGAGATGTTACCATACCGCGGAACAACGCTTTACGAGCGGAACTGTTGCGGCCTAATTTTCTGTATGCCATTAGTCTTTCTCCTCTTATTCGCTTTGAGATGTTAAGGAATTATTACCCTCATTGTAAGATTGTAATTTCTCTAGAATTTCTTCTACAGATTTTTTCCCTAAATTGCGGATTTTTCCTAATTCGTCTTCTGTTTTACCAGTTAAGTCACCGATTGTGTGAATGTTAGCACGTTTCAAGCAATTGAACGCACGAACAGACAACTCAAGATCTTCAATAGGAATTGTCGTTGGTCCTTTAGGTTCAGCATCTTTATCGCCACCTTCTTGACCATTTGCACTTGTAAATTCAGCTTCGCTTTCACCCACATCAATCATGTCATAAGAATGCGCTAGGCGAGTAAAGTTTCCTAAATAGGAAATCATAATAGCTGCTGATTTAGCAATTGCATCAGATGCTGTAATAGAACCATTTGTCCAAACTTCTAAAGTAAGCTTATCAAAGTCCATTTCATTGCCCACACGGACATCGCTGACTTCATATTTTGCTCTTAGAATTGGCGAGAAGATAGAATCAATTGGAATTTGTCCAATCACATCATCTTCACGTTTATTCTTAGTAGATGGTACATATCCTTTACCGCGCTCGATACGCACATCCATAACAAGATGAGCTGCTTCATCCATTGTAGCAATTACCAATTCTGGATTTAAGACTTCGATTTCCGGCGGCATGAATTGAATCAAATCAGCTGCTGTTAATACTCCATCCTTACGAACATCGATATGTACATCCATCGGTACAGGTGCTTCATCTTCAAGACGAATGCACAACTGTTTAAGGTTCAGAATAATATCGGATACATCCTCACGAACACCTTCAATCGTAGAGAACTCATGAAGTACTCCGCCAATTTTGATGGAAGTAATTGCTGCTCCATCTAAGGATGAAAGCAAAATGCGACGCAAGCTATTACCGAGAGTAATACCATAACCACGATCCAATGGTTCGCATACGAATTTACCGTAGCGACCATCTTCAGTCATTTCTACTTTCTCGATTCTAAGTTTTTTTTCTTCGCTCATCAGGTATACCCTCCTCAAAAACTTGTCACTATTCTAAGTATATAGCTCAGATTATACGCGACGACGTTTTGGAGGACGACAGCCGTTATGAGGAATTGGAGTCACATCTTTAATGCTAGTTACTTCAAGACCAGCTGCTTGCAACGCACGAATCGCTGCTTCACGACCAGATCCTGGACCTTTAACAAATACTTCTACAGTGCGAAGACCGTGTTCCATAGCTGCTTTTGCTGCTTGTTCAGCTGCCATTTGTGCTGCAAATGGAGTGGATTTACGGGAACCACGGAAACCTAGACCACCAGCAGATGCCCAAGAAAGAGCATTACCGTTTACGTCTGTTACTGTAACGATAGTGTTGTTAAAAGTGGAGCGAATATGCGCTGCACCAGATTCGATATGTTTCTTTTCTTTTCTTTTGGATCTAACTGTTTTCTTAGCCACAATATCCCTCCTTTATTATTTCTTCTTACCTGCGATTGCTTTACGAGGACCCTTACGAGTACGAGCATTTGTCTTCGTACGTTGACCACGACATGGAAGTCCCATACGATGACGTTTACCGCGATAGGAGTTGATTTCAATTAAGCGTTTAATGTTAAGGGCTTCTTCACGACGAAGGTCACCTTCTACTTTATACTCTGCATCAAGAAGCTCACGAATTTTAGCTACTTCATCTTCACTTAAATCACGAACGCGAGTATCTGGATTGATACCAGTTTTTGCTAATACTTCTTTAGCAAGAGTAAGACCGATACCGTAAATATAAGTTAAACCAATTTCCACACGTTTGTCACGTGGTAAATCTACACCGGCTATACGTGCCATCTATTCATCCACCTCCTATCAATTATCCTTGTTTTTGTTTATGTTTTGGGTTTTCGCAAATAACCATTACACGGCCTTTACGTTTAATAATTTTACATTTTTCGCATATCTTTTTAACTGATGGTTTAACCTTCATAAGTACCTCCTTTGTGGATCCTATGCTTACTTAAAGCGATAGGTGATGCGACCACGGCTTAAGTCATATGGTGTCAGTTCCATAGTAACTTTATCACCAGGAAGGATACGGATAAAATTCATACGCATTTTACCTGACACATGAGCCAACACCACATGACCATTTTCCAATTCTACTTGGAACATAGCATTTGGCAATGCCTCAACGACCGTACCTTCCACTTCAATAACGTCTTCTTTTGACATATCTTTCATCCTCCGGTTACTGGTTATTGTATTAACCTCGGTGTATCACGCA
Source organism: Veillonella sp. VA142 (assembly GCF_003992135.1). GTDB lineage: Bacteria > Bacillota > Negativicutes > Veillonellales > Veillonellaceae > F0422. Next base: position 56,895 of record NZ_RQVN01000009.1, read on the forward strand.
TAGTAAGAATTTCTGTACCACGTTCAGTAATGGCTACAGTGTGTTCAAAGTGTGCCGCTGGTTTACGGTCCATTGTGACCGCTGTCCAGTTATCTTCAAGCACTCTTACTTTGTGCGTGCCCATAGTAATCATTGGCTCAATACAGATGACCATTCCTGGTCTAAGTTCTGGACCTTTGCCCTTAGTACCATAATTTGGAACTTGTGGATCTTCATGCATGTTTTTCCCTAAACCATGTCCCACAAAATCTCGCACAACGCCATATCTATGACGTTCTGCATGAGATTGTACTGCATGGGAAATATCTCCTACATGATTGCCTGCTACAGCTTGTTCGATCCCTTTAAAGAGACATTCTTCTGTAACTTTTAGCAATGCATATACTTTAGGACTTACTTCTCCTACTGGAACTGTAATTGCAGAATCCCCATGATATCCATTCACAGATGATACTAAATCAATACTGATGACATCGCCATCTTTTAGTATACGAGATGCGCTTGGAATCCCATGTACCACTTCATGATTTATGGAAGCACAGATAGTTGCTGGATACCCATAGTAACCAATGCAGCTTGGAATTCCTCCATGACTGCGAATATATTCTTCGGCAAATTGGTCTAACTCAAGCGTTGATACGCCCGGCTTTACTAATTTAGAAAGCTCGGTTAACGTCGCTGCTGTCAGTTGAGATGCCTTTCGGATATGCTCAATTTCTTCGGGCGATTTAAAAATAATCATCGATTATTTCTCCAAAGCCGTAACGATATTTGCAAATACTGTGTCCACATCCTGTAAGCCGTTGATTTCTACATATTGACCATTATTACGGTAGTAATCGATCAATGGTTTAGTAGACTCTTCGTATACAGCAAGACGTTTCTGTACTGTTTCCGGTTTGTCATCATCACGATTTTCAAGACGTGCTCTTTCACTGATGCGTCGAACCAACTCTTCAGATGGAACACTTAAATTAAGTACAGCATCAAGAACTATGTTCATTTCTTTTAAAATCGCATCCAAGGAAACAGCCTGTGCTGTAGTTCGAGGGAAGCCATCTAAAATGAAACCTTGTTTACAGTCATCCTTGGACAAGCGTTCACGAACGATGCCAATGGTAACACTATCTGGAACAAGTTGTCCAGCATCCATATATTTCTTAGCTTCTAATCCTAATGGAGTAGATTCTTTTACAGCGGCACGGAACATGTCACCTGTAGAAATTTGAGGGATACCATATTTTTCAATCAGACGAGCTGCCTGCGTGCCTTTTCCAGCACCTGGAGGTCCCATTAATAAAATATACATATCATAATCTCCTATTTCACAAAGCCCTTATATTGGCGTGTTAATACTAAAGATTCTACTTGTTGCATTGTATCTAATGCTACGCCCACTACGATGAGTAGTGCTGTACCACCAAAGTACACACCTTGAATACCTGTCAATCCACCAATCATATTAGGTAAAATTGCAACGAAAGCTAAGAAAAATGCACCTACTAATGTAATTCGAGTCATTACTCGGTCTACATAGTCAGCAGTTGGTTTTCCTGGGCGAATACCTGGGATAAAACCACCGTGTTTTTTCATATTATCTGCCATATCCGTAATATTGATTGAGATAGCTGTATAGAAGTATGTAAAAAATAAAATCAATACAGCATACAAAATAGTTTGTATCGGCGTTCCCCATTGGAAATAACTTGCTACAGTTTGTACCCAAGGTACTTGTACAAATTGTGCCAATGTAGCTGGGAACATCAATATGGATGACGCAAAGATAATTGGGATAACCCCTGCTTGATTGACTTTCAAAGGCAGGAATGTTGAGTGACCACCATACATTTTTCGTCCTACCACACGCTTAGCGTATTGGATAGGGATACGACGTTGGCCTTGTGTCACAGCAATTACAAGAACTATCATAGCCACCGCGATGATAGCAAATAGAATCGCTTGAAATACATTAATTGTACCTACTTGTAGGTATTGGTAAATGGTTTGAACCCCATCAGGGAATCGTGCCACGATACCAGCAAAGATAATGAGTGAAATACCATTACCTATGCCATGAGCTGTAATTTGTTCCCCTACCCACATCAACAAGCATGTACCTGCTGTTAAGATAATAGAAATCCAAATAACAGACATGAAGCTATTGTCTATAAGCGCATTGCTTGCACGTAATGCATAGGTCATACCAAAGGCTTGGATAAAGCCGAGAATGACTGTACCATAACGTGTTACTTTTGCAATTTTCTTACGCCCTTCTTCTCCATCTTTACTCCATGCTTCAAATGTTGGTACCACTGCCCCTAACAGTTGCATGATAATGGATGCATTGATATATGGTGTAATACTCATTGCAAAGATAGAGAATTTACTTAACGCACCACCGGCGAACAAATCTAGTAAACCAAATAAGTTACCACTGGTGAATAAGCTTTCAATAACAGATGCCTCTACGCCAGGTACCGGGATATGGATACCTAAACGAAAGACAATGAACATAAGTAATGTATAGACTACTTTGTTGCGTAATTCCGTTACTTTAGTGATGTTCAAGAGGCTATCTAGCACCCTAGATCACCTCTACTTTTCCACCTGCTGCTTCGATTTTTTCTACTGCAGATTTTGTAAAGCCGTTAGCGATAACAGTTAATTTACGTTCTAAAGTTCCGTTACCAAGGATACGGATACCATCACGTACATTTTTCAAAATACCAGCTTCAATAAGAGCTACTGGATCTACAGTTGCACCGTCTTCAAAACGATTCAATTGGGACACATTAACTTCTGCATATTGAAGTGCAAAGATATTTTTGAAACCACGTTTTGGTAAACGACGATAAAGAGGCATTTGGCCACCTTCGAAGCCAGTGCGCACACCGCCACCACTACGAGAATTTTGACCTTTTTGACCACGACCGGAAGTTTTACCTAAACCGGATCCAAGACCACGACCTACACGAGTACGAGTTTTTTTGGAACCTGCAGCCGGAGCTAATTCATGAAGTTTCATTCGTGCACCTCCTTATCTATTATACTTCTTCTACTTTTACTAAATGTCTAACTTTATGAAGCATACCTTCGATTTGAGGTGTCACTTCTTTAACTACTTGGGAGTTAGTTTTTTTCAATCCAAGAGCTTTAACAGTCGCACGTTGATCTGCAGGACGACCGATTAAGCTTTTTGTTAATGTTACTTTAACTTGTGCCATTATTGGTCTCCTTATTAACCGTAAATTTCTTCAAGAGTTTTGCCACGAAGTGCAGCTACGTCTTGAGCTCGTTTTAATTGAGCTAAACCTTCTAGTGTTGCGCGAACCATGTTGTTAGGATTAGATGATCCTAAGGATTTAGTCAAGATGTTACGAACACCCACTAATTCCAATACGGCACGAACTGGGCCACCAGCGATAACTCCAGTACCTTCTGCAGCTGGTTTCAAGAATACGCGGCCAGCGCCGAATGTTCCTGTAACTGTGTGAGGGATTGTACCATTTTTAATAACAACATGAATAAGGTTTTTCTTAGCATCATCAATGCCTTTACGGATTGCATCAGGTACTTCCGCAGCTTTACCTAAGCCAACACCTACATGACCGTTGCCGTCACCAACAACTACAAGGGCGCTGAAGGAAAAACGACGACCACCTTTAACAACTTTGGCTACGCGGTTGATGAATACTACTCTTTCTTTAAGATCAAGAGTTGTGTAATCAATTCTTGCCATGTCTATAGTTCCTCCTTCTTAGAATTTTAAGCCTGCTTCACGAGCACCTTCTGCAAGGGCTGCTACACGACCATGATAAATGTAACCACCGCGGTCGAATACTACTGTATCGATACCTGCAGCAATTGCTTTTTTCGCAACAGCTTCACCAACTGCTTTAGCAGCAGCTACGTTACCACCGTAGGAAAGATTTAATTCTTTATCTTGAGAGCTAGCAGATACTAATGTTTTGCCAGCCACGTCATCAATGACTTGAGCATAAATATTGCTTAAAGAACGGAATACGTTCAAGCGAGGACGTGCAGCCGTACCGGAAATGTGACGACGTAAACGTAAATGACGTTTTGCACGAGCAATTTTGCGTTTGGATGTTCCTGCCAAGATGTCCACTCCTTTCTAATGTAAACTGTTATTACTTACCTTTAGCGCCAGCTTTACCTGCTTTACGACGAACAACTTCGCCTTCGTAACGAATACCTTTACCTTTGTAAGGTTCTGGTTTTCTCCATTTACGGATATCAGCTGCAACCGCACCAACCACTTCTTTGTCAGCACCGGATACAACGATTTTATTAGGAGCTGGGACATCGATTGTAATACCAGCAGGAGCTTCCATCTCTACTGGATGGGAGAAGCCCAATGTTAAAGCAAGTTTGTTGCCTTGCTTAGCCGCTCTGTAACCAACGCCATTGATTTCTAAAGTTTTAGTAAAGCCTTCATGTACGCCTGTTACCATATTTGCAACAAGAGCACGAGTTAAACCGTGTAAAGAACGGTGTTCTTTTCCATCGCTAGGACGAGTTACTGTGATTACATTTTCTTCAACAGCAATATTGATGTCCGGATGGAAAGTACGAGTTAATTCACCTTTTGCACCCTTAACTGTTAACGTATTCTCGTTTTGAGATACTGTTACGCCAGCTGGGATCTCGATAGGCATTCTACCGACACGTGACATTCTTTCTACCTCCTATTGCTATGATTACCAAACGTAAGCGATTACTTCGCCACCTAAACCTTCTTTACGAGCTTGTTTGTCGCTCATAATGCCTTTAGATGTAGAAATAACTGCGATACCTAAACCACCAAGTACGCGAGGAAGTTCTTCCTTTTTCGCGTATACACGTAGACCTGGTTTAGAGATACGTTTAATACCGGTAATTACTTTTTCATTATTAGAACCATATTTCAATGTTACTTTTAAAGTAGCATGTTTTTCATTTTCAATTGTTTCAACTTCCTTAACGAAACCTTCGTCTTTAAGGATAGCTAAAACAGCAGCCTTCATTCTAGAAGCAGGGATTTCAACTGTTTCATGAAGTGCAGAGTTTGCATTACGGATGCGTGTCAGCATATCCGCAATCGGATCTGTCATTACCATCTTCTAAAAACCTCCTCTCGTTATCCTATTACCAACTAGCTTTTTTCACGCCAGGAATTTGTCCTTTGTACGCCAATTCACGGAACGCAATACGGCTAATACCGAATTTACGCATATAACCATGAGGACGACCTGTTAAGTTGCAACGGTTGTGCAAGCGTGTTGGGGATGCGTTGGCAGGTAATTTGGATAAACCTTCATAATCGCCTGCTGCCTTTAACGCTTCGCGTTTTGCTGCATATTTTGCAACGATACGTGCACGTTTTTTCTCACGTTCGATCATAGATTTTTTAGCCATCTATCGTTTCCTCCTAATTATTTTTCAAAAGGCATGCCGAATTGTGCCAATAATTCACGAGCTTCTTCGTCAGTGTTAGCTGTTGTTACGAAGATAATATCCATACCTGTTACTCGTTCTACTTGATCGTATTCGATTTCAGGGAAGATTAATTGCTCTTTTAGGCCTAATGCATAGTTACCACGGCCATCAAACGCTTTTGCGCTGATACCACGGAAGTCACGCACGCGAGGCAATGCCGCATTAATCAATTTATCGAGGAATTCATACATGCGTTCGCCACGAAGAGTTACTTTTGTGCCAAGAGGCATACCTTCACGAACTTTGAAGTTCGCAATGGATTTTTTCGCGCGAGTTACAACTGGTTTTTGACCAGCGATAATTTCTAAATCTTTAACAGCTGCATCCAATGCTTTGGAGTTACCAACAGCATCGCCTACGCCGATATTGATTACGATTTTTTCTAATTTAGGAATTTCCATTACGTTGCCATATTGGAATTTCTCTTGTAAAGCCTTCTTAATTTCAGAAGTATATTTTTCTTGTAAACGAGACATTTTGTAAAAGACCTCCTTTCCTTATCAATTAAAGTTTAGCGCCACTTTTAACAGCTACACGAACGAAAGAACCATTTTCTTCAACTTTTTTAGTGCGAGTTGGAACTTTTTGTTCAGGATCTAACACCATTACGTTGGATACATGGATTGTACCTTCTTTTTCAATGATGCCACCTTGAGGGTTCGCTTGGCTAGGTTTTGTATGACGTTTAACTAGGTTAAGACCTTTTACAGTTACTCGTTCTTTTTTGATATCAACAGCGATGATTTCGCCTTGTTTACCTTTTTCCTTGCCGGAGATAACAACAACTGTATCACCTTTTTTAACATGTAGTTTTTGGGACATGTTGAGCTCCTCCTTCTTATAACACTTCTGGAGCAAGGGAGATAATTTTCATGAAGTCTTTTTCACGAAGTTCTCTTGCTACAGGTCCGAAAATACGAGTTCCGCGAGGGCTTTTGTCGTCTTTAATAACTACAGCAGCGTTCTCATCGAAACGAATATAGGAACCATCTTGACGACGGATACCTTTTTTAGAACGAACAATAACGGCTTTTACAACGTCGCCTTTCTTGACAACGCCACCGGGTGATGCATCTTTTACAGAAGCAACGATTACGTCACCAATATTGCCAAATTTACGGTAAGAACCGCCCATCACTTGGATGCACATAATGCGTTTCGCACCAGTGTTATCGGCAACATTCAAAATTGTTTGTTGCTGGATCATGACTTTTCCTCCTTACATCACTGATTATTTTTGTCTTTCAATAATTTCTACAACTCTCCAACGTTTATCTTTAGATAATGGACGAGTTTCTACGATTTTTACGATATCGCCAACTAAGCATTCGTTATTTTCATCATGAGCTTTAAAACGTTTGCTTGTTACCATTGGCTTGCTATATAATTCGTGAGGTACTTTACGATCGATTTGTACAACAACTGTTTTGTCCATTTTGTTGCTTACAACTTTACCTACACGTGCTTTTCGTACATTTCTTACTTCTGCCACGACTTTAAGCCTCCTATTCAATCCAAACAAAATTTGTTATTATGCGTTACCTTTAATTTCTTCTTCTCGTTGTACAGTTTTGATACGAGCGATAGTTTTTTTAACTTCACGGATACGCATTGGATTTTCTAATTGACCAGTAGCGAGTTGAAAACGTAGGTTAAACAACTCTTCTTTCAATTCGGAAACTTTAGTGTTCAACTCGGCAGCGCTCAAATTGCGAATGTCATTAACCTTCATTTACGTCACCACCCAATTCTTTACCCTTAACAACGAACTTCGTTTTGATTGGAAGTTTATGGCTTGCAAGACGCATAGCTTCACGAGCCACTACTTCTGGTACGCCGTTCATTTCAAACATTACACGTCCTGGGCGAACTACTGCTACCCATTTTTCTGGAGAACCTTTACCGGAACCCATACGAACGCCTGCTGGTTTTGCAGTGATTGGTTTATCAGGGAAAATTTTAATCCAAACTTTACCACCACGTTTAATGTAACGTGTCATAGCAATACGGGCTGCTTCGATTTGACGGTTTGTAATCCAAGATGGCTCTAATGCTACTAAACCGAAATCACCATGAGCAACTTTATTACCACGCATTGCACGGCCTTTCATGCGACCGCGGAATTGTTTACGATGTTTTACGCGCTTTGGAATTAGCATTAGTTGTCACCTTCTTCCTTTTTAGATGTTTGTTTAGCTTCTGGCAAAACTTCACCTTTGTAAATCCATACTTTAATACCGATGCAACCATATGTTGTATGTGCTTCTGCTGTTGCATAGTCGATATTAGCACGAAGTGTGTGAAGTGGAATGGAACCTTCACGGTATGATTCGCTACGAGCGATCTCTGCGCCACCAAGACGACCGGATACCATAACTTTGATACCATTAGCGCCTAAACGCATAGTGCGACCTACTGCTTGTTTCATTGCACGACGGAAGCTTACACGGCGTTCCAATTGACTAGCAATACTTTCAGCAACAAGTTGAGCTTCCATATCTACTTGTTTAATTTCAGCAATGTTTACATCGATTTGTTTATCTGTAAAACGTTTCAATTCTTTACGGATATCTTCGATACCTTGTCCACCTTTACCGATAACCATACCTGGTTTAGCAGTGTGGATAGTTACTTTAATACGTTTATTTGTACGCTCAATTTCAATGCGGGAAATACCAGCAATGAAAAGTGTTTTCTTCAAGAAGGCACGAATTTTTACGTCTTCATGAAGGTTAGATGCGAAATCTTTATCAGCATACCATTTTGCGTCCCAATCTTTTACGATACCAACACGCAAGCCATGTGGATTTACTTTTTGACCCACTCTGTTTCCCTCCTTCGATTAAGCTCTTTCTTTAACAACTACTGTTACGTGGCTAGAACGTTTCAAAATTTTGAAAGCCTGTCCACGGGAACGAGGATGAATGCGTTTCATTGTTGGGCCTTGATCAACGAAGATCTCAGACACATAAAGATTTTCTACATTCATGTCAAAATTGTGTTCTGCATTTGCGATAGCAGATGTCAAAACTTTAGTTACTACATCGGCGCCAACTTTCGGAGTAAACTTCAAGATGGCAAATGCTTCGCCGATGTTTTTACCGCGCACTAAATCTGCAACGATGCGGATTTTACGAGGCGCAATACGAATATGTCTAGCGATTGCTTTTGCTTCCATGTTAAATCCTCCTATTTTCTGCCTGTAGTTTTTTCGTCCTTACCATGACCTTTATAAGTACGTGTAGGAGCGAATTCACCTAATTTATGACCTACCATATCTTCTGTAATGAATACAGGTACATGTTTGCGACCATCATGCACAGCAATCGTATGGCCTACAAATTGTGGGAAAATAGTAGATGCACGGGACCAGGTTTTTACTACTTTTTTATCATTAGTTTCATTTAAGGCATCAATTTTTTTCAGAAGAGATTCTGCAACAAAAGGGCCTTTTTTAATTGATCTGGACACTGTTATATCTCCTTCCTATATCCTATTTTGTACGACGTTTAACGATTAACTTGCTAGAAGCTTTTTTCTTGTCGCGAGTTTTAACGCCATGAGCTGGTTTACCCCAAGGTGTAACAGGATGTTTACGACCAACTGGAGATTTACCTTCACCACCACCATGTGGATGGTCACAAGGGTTCATTGTAACACCGCGGTTGCCAGGACGAATGCCTTTCCAACGTTGACGGCCAGCTTTACCAATAGTGATATTTTCATGGTCAATGTTAGATACAACACCTACTGTAGCACGGCATTCTACGCGTACACGACGAAGTTCACCAGATGGTAAACGAAGTAATGCATAGTTGCCTTCTTTCGCCATTAATTGAGCAGAAGTACCAGCAGAACGAACGATTTGTCCGCCTTTACCGATTTTCATTTCGATGTTGTGCACTTGAGTACCCAATGGGATATTAGCCAATGGTAACGCATTACCTGGTTTAATATCGGATTCAGGACCGGAGTAAACTACATCACCCACTTTAAGACCATGTGGAGCAATGATATAACGTTTTTCGCCATCTGCATAGTTCAACAATGCGATACGAGCACTACGGTTAGGATCGTATTCGATTGTAGCTACGCGAGCTGGGATGTTATCTTTAGTACGTTTGAAGTCAATAATACGGTATTGACGTTTATGACCGCCACCTTGATGACGTACTGTCATTTTACCAGTGTTATTACGACCACCTTTAGAAGTTACTTTTGCGAGCAAGGATTTTTCAGGTTTGCTTGCTGTAATTTCAGTAAAGGCAGACACTGTCATAAACCGACGACCAGCGGAGTACGGTTTAAATGATTTAATTGCCATTATTGGGCCTCCTTACTAGACTCTTATACACCTTCAAATAATTCAATAGATTCGCCAGCTTTTAGAGTTACGATAGCTTTTTTGTAATCGCTACGTTTCCCCATTGTGCGACCCATGCGTTTAGTTTTTCCCAATACACGGATAGTGGCTACTTTTTCTACTTTTACGTTGAAGATAGATTCAACAGCTTTACGGATTTCTACTTTGTTCGCAGTCAAAGGAACTTGGAAAGTGTATTTGTTTTCTTGCATTAACAAAGTTGTTTTTTCTGTAATGATTGGACGAATTAATACATCGAATTTGTTCATTATCCAAGCACCTCCTCAATTTTTGCAATAGCACCTTCAGCGATGAAGAGTTTGTCGTGGTGCAACAAATCGAAGATATTGATATTTGTGTATGGAAGTGCTTTCACACCTTGGATGTTACGAGCGGATAATTCCACATTTACATCACCATCAGTGATGAAAAGTACCTTTGCGTCACCAACTTTAAAGTTATTAAGAATGTTTAATACATCTTTAGTTTTTGGCGCAGCTAATTTCAATTCGTCGATTACGAACAATTCGCTGTGATTTACTTTATCAGATAATGCAGATTTAACTGCTAAGCGTCTAGCTTTACGAGGCATAGCTTTATAGTAGCTACGTGGTTGTGGACCAAAAGTGACACCACCACCTACCCAAATTGGGGAACGGCTAGAACCAGCACGAGCACGGCCTGTACCTTTTTGTCTCCAAGGCTTTTTACCGCCACCGCGTACTTCTCCTCGAGTTTTAGTTGCATGTGTACCAAGTCGTTCGTTAGACAATTGACGAACTACGGCTTGATGCATAACAGCAGCGTTTACTTCAACACCGAATACTGCATCATTCAACTGGATTTTGCCGACTTCAGCGCCGGACATGTTGTATTTAGTTACTGTTGGCATTATGTATCCTCCTTTCGACAATTAGTTATTTAACAGGTTTTACTGTGTTGCGAACCATCACTAGGCTACCTTTAGCACCAGGGATGCCACCTTTAATTAATAAAAGGTTACGTTCAGTATCAACTTTTACAACAGATAGACGTTGTACAGTAACTCTGCCACCACCCATTTGTCCAGGAAGTTTTTTACCTTTAAATACTTTACCGCCGCCACCGGAAATCATTGGACCGATGGAACCTGGTTCACGATGAGATTTGGAACCATGAGTTTCAGGACCACGGCTAAAGTTATGACGCTTAATTGTACCAGCGAAACCTTTACCTTTACCTGTACCCACAACATCTACTAGCTCACCTTCTGCGAAGATATCAGCTGCCAGAGTTTGGCCCACTGTGTAATCAGTTGCTTCAGCAAGGCGAAGTTCACGAAGATATTTAACTGGCGCTACGCCGGCTTTATCGAACTGGCCTTTTACAGGTTTAGTTAAATGTTTTTCTTTAATGGAACCGTATCCAAGCTGTACTGCATTGTAACCGTCGGATTCAACAGTTTTCACTTGCACTACTACGCTAGGTGTAGTTTCCACTACAGTGACAGGAACTAGTTTGCCTTCAGTTGTGAAGACTTGAGTCATTCCTAACTTTTTACCCAAAATAGCTTTAGACATAATCGCACCTCCTTATTTCTTATAATTTTATTTCAATAGATACACCAGCTGGCAAATCTAAGCGAGTGATTGCATCTACTGTTTTCGAATTTGGTTCAATAATTTCTACTAAGCGTTTATGTGTACGCATTTCGAATTGTTCACGGGAATCTTTGTTAACATGTGGAGAACGAAGAATCGTGAAAATGTTTTTTTCTGTAGGCAATGGAATTGGTCCAGAAACCAACGCGCCATTACGTTTTGCAACGTCTACAATACGTTGAGCACTTTGATCCAATGCTTTGTGATCATATGCTTTCAAGCGAATACGGATTTTTTGTTGTTTTGCCATTGTTATATATCTCCCTTCGTCCATTTCCAGAATGAACTGCTCCATAGAAATTCTCCCTCGCGAGGGCAACCTTCTATATCATAGTTTATACACAACCTAAGAGCGGCAGGTATGCCGCTCCTTGATTGCACGGTTTATATAGATAATCTTTTTTAGATTATGCTTCGATAGCTGTAACAACACCAGCGCCTACTGTATGTCCACCTTCGCGAATCGCGAAACGTAAACCTTCTTCAATAGCGATTGGAGTGATAAGCTCAATATTCATAGTGATGTTATCACCAGGCATACACATTTCTGTACCTTCTGGTAAGTTGATAACGCCAGTTACGTCAGTTGTACGGAAGTAGAATTGTGGACGGTAGTTGGAGAAGAATGGAGTATGACGGCCACCTTCTTCTTTTGTCAACACGTATACTTCTGCTTTGAATTTAGTGTGAGGTTTGATAGAACCTGGTTTAGCCAATACTTGACCACGTTCGATGTCTTTACGGTCAATACCGCGAAGCAATGCACCTACATTGTCACCTGCTACTGCAGATTCCAAGATTTTACGGAACATTTCAAGACCAGTTACTGTAGTGCTGGATGGTTCTTCTTGAAGACCAACGATTTCTACTACGTCACCAACGTTGATTTGACCACGCTCAACACGGCCAGTTGCTACTGTACCACGACCAGTGATTGTGAACACGTCTTCGACAGGCATCAAGAATGTTTTGTCTGT